>NZ_JBEXPJ010000303.1:0-4573 GCF_040611995.1 Lentzea sp. NPDC006480 | reverse complement strand
GTGCGGATGGGCGACCGGGTCGACGTGGTGTCGCCGGCGGCCGAAGTGCTGGCGGAGAACGCATCCGTGCGTGAGACACGAGGGGGTGGTTTGTCCGCAGGTGGGGGCCGATTTCACTTCTGGTGGCCGCGTGGTCTAGTATTTCTCCCGGCAGCAACGAGGGCCTCGGAACTCCTTCGGGACACCGAAGTCGATCGTGAAAGCCAATGGGGTATGGTGTAATTGGCAGCACGACTGATTCTGGTTCAGTTAGTCTAGGTTCGAGTCCTGGTACCCCAGCTGCTGCAGAAGAAAAGCCTTCCGGTGGACTTCTGAAGCAACATAAGAACTGAATAGCCGGATTTGGACCGGACAGAGCGATCTGATAAGGTTCACCCGGTAAGAAGTTCTAGGGCCCCGTCGTCTAGCGGCCTAGGACGCCGCCCTCTCAAGGCGGTAGCGAGGGTTCGAATCCCTTCGGGGCTACAGAGGTGGGAGAGGCCTGTCAGCGGAAAGCGCTGACAGGCCTCTTTCGCTTTGTCCTCTGGGGGCCAAGCCCCCAGACCCCCGGCCGGCGGGGCTTCGCCCCCCGGACCCCCCGTAGGTTTCCCCTAGTCGTGTGGTGGGCTTCGCTTCGCTCGCCGGCTTGGTGGTTTAAGGCTCGCTTCGCTCGCCGGAGGGGTGTGGCGGGTGAGTTCGCGTTTCTTTGGCTGTGGTGAGAATGCCTGCGGCGTGCAGTTCTGCCAGTTTGGCTATTTGGGCCAGTGCGTGTTCTTGGGGAACTGACTGAGGTGTGGTGCGGGCGTTGTGGCGTTGCGCACTGGCTCGCGAAGTGTGGTTGTGAATTCCGGTGGGTCGTCGGCGTGGTGTAGGGGACGGCTTGGCAGCTGTGCGCGGCTTCGGCTTGCTGGCGGTCCGCCTCTGCCCGCATCTGTTCGACGCGGTCGAGCCGTGTCCCCTCAGGCGCTGCGAGGCTGGCTTGCGCTGGGGGGCGTAGGCGACCGGTTCCGTGGTGGCGGAGGGGTCTGGTTCGGGCTTTTGGTGGCCTGGGAGGGCTTGCCTGCTGAGACGCGTAAAACCCGCGTGTCGCGCGCAATGCGACGGCGTGTCGTGGGGACCGAACGACTGTGGCCGCCCTCCTTGGTGGGAGAGCGGCCACAGGTGGGTTGGTGCTTTAGAGGCGGCTTTGGAGGGCTTCCGCGGCGGCCAGTAGATCGGCAGCCCAACGGGCGCCTGGGCGGCGGCCCATTCGGTCAATGGGGCCCGAGACGGAGACGGCTGCTACTACGGCGCCTGAGGAGTCTCGTACTGGGGCTGAGACTGAGGCCACGCCTGGTTCTCGTTCGGCCACGCTTTGTGCCCAGCCGCGGCGGCGGACCTCCAGGAGCGTGCGTTCGCCGTAGACGGCGTCGGCCAGCACGGCGCGTTGGGTGCCCGGGTCTGCCCATGCCGCAAGGACCTTGGCGCCTGAGCCGGCCGTCATCGGCAGGCGTGCGCCGATGGGAACGGTGTCGCGCAAGCCCGACGGGGGTTCGGCGGCCGAGACGCAGACGCGCTGCATGCCGTCGCGCCGGTACAGCTGCACGCTTTCGCCTGTGATGTCGCGCAGGCGCGGCAGCACGGAGGACGCCGCGTCGAGCAACGGGTCCGTTGCGCCGCCTGCCAGTTCGGCCAGTGCCGCGCCTGGACGCCAGCGGCCGTCGGAGCCCCGGCGCAGCAACCGGTGCACCTCGAGGCCCACGGCCAGGCGGTGCGCGGTCGCTCGTGGCAGGCCGGTCCGGTTGCACAACTCGGCCAGGCCACACGGATCTTTTGCTACGGCGTTCAACACGGCCACTGCCTTGTCCAGCACGCCGATCCCGCTATGCTGTCCCACAAGCCGATACTAACTTCCCAGACAGTGAGAAGTCCAGATCTGTCGGCGCGTCCATAATGTGGGAGATGTCGCGATGAGCCGCACGCTCGCGGAGAAGGTGTGGGAGGCACACGTTGTGCGCCACGGCAGTGGTGCGGAGCCGGACCTGCTCTACATCGACCTCCATCTGCTCCACGAAGTCACCAGCCCCCAGGCGTTCGACGGCCTCCGGCTTGCCAACCGCAAGCTGCGCAGGCCCGACCTGACGATCGCCACCGAGGACCACAACGTCCCGACCGTCGACATCGACAAGCCGATCGCGGATCCCGTGTCGCGCCTTCAGGTCGAGACGCTCCGGCGCAACTGCGCGGAGTTCGGCGTGCGGCTGCACCCGATGGGTGACCTCGAACAGGGCATCGTCCACGTGGTGGGCCCGCAGCTCGGCCTCACGCAGCCGGGCATGACGGTGGTGTGCGGTGACAGTCACACGTCGACGCACGGTGCGTTCGGCGCGCTGGCGTTCGGCATCGGCACGTCCGAGGTGGAGCACGTGATGGCGACGCAGACGTTGCCGTTGCGTCCGTTCAAGACGATGGCCATCAACGTCGACGGCGCGCTGCGGCCCGGCGTCACGGCGAAGGACATCATCCTCGCGGTCATCGCGAAGATCGGAACCGGTGGCGGACAGGGCTATGTGCTCGAGTACCGCGGCGCCGCGATCGAGAACCTCTCGATGGAAGCGCGCATGACGGTCTGCAACATGTCGATCGAAGCGGGCGCGCGGGCCGGCATGATCGCACCGGACGAGACGACTTTCGACTACATCAAGGGTCGCCCGCACGCACCGTCCGGCGCGGACTGGGACGCGGCCGTCGCGTACTGGCAGACGCTCAAGACCGACGACGACGCGAAGTTCGACGCCGAGGTGCACATCGACGCGGACACGCTCACGCCGTTCGTCACGTGGGGCACGAACCCCGGCCAGGGCCTGCCTCTGGGTGCGAACATCCCCGACCCCGAGCAGATCGGGGACGAGAACGAGCGCGTGGCCGCCGAGAAGGCGCTGGCGTACATGGGCCTGGAGCCCGGCACGCCGCTGCGCGACATCCACGTGGACACGGTGTTCCTCGGCTCCTGCACGAACGGGCGCATCGAGGACCTGCGTGCCGCCGCGGACGTCATCAAGGGCAAGCACGTCGCTTCTGGAGTACGGATGCTGGTCGTCCCCGGTTCGATGCGGGTGCGCAAGCAGGCGGAGGAAGAGGGACTGGACAAGGTCTTCCTCGACGCGGGCGCCGAGTGGCGTCAGGCGGGCTGCTCGATGTGCCTTGGCATGAACCCGGATCAGCTCGCGCCGGGTGAGCGCAGCGCGTCGACCTCCAACCGCAACTTCGAGGGCAGGCAGGGCAAGGGCGGCCGGACGCATCTCGTTTCGCCGCTCGTCGCCGCCGCCACGGCCGTGCGCGGCACCCTGTCGGCCCCCGCAGACCTGGAGAACTGAGCCATGGAAGCCTTCACCACCCACACGGGCGTCGGTGTGCCGCTGCGCAGGTCCAACGTGGACACCGACCAGATCATCCCCGCCGTCTACCTCAAGCGCGTGACCCGCAGCGGGTTCGAGGACGGGCTCTTCGCCGCGTGGCGCTCGGACGAGCACTTCATCCTCAACCAGGAGCCGTTCAAGACGGGCAGCGTCCTCGTGGCAGGCCCCGACTTCGGCACCGGGTCCTCTCGGGAACACGCCGTCTGGGCGTTGAAGGACTACGGCTTCCGCGTGGTCGTGTCGTCCCGCTTCGCCGACATCTTCCGGGGCAACTCGGCCAAGCAGGGTCTCGTCGCGGCGCAGTGCAGCCAGTCCGATGTCGAGCTGCTGTGGAAGTTGCTCGAGTCCGAACCCGGCACGCCGGTCACCGTGGACCTCACCGACAAGACCGTTCGCGCCAAGGACTTGGTTGCCCCGTTCGAGATCGACGACTACACCCGCTGGCGCCTTCTGGAAGGCCTCGACGACATCGCTTTGACGCTCCGCCACGAGGCCGAGATCAGCGGATTCGAGGGCAATCGCCAGACTTGGTTGCCCACAACGGATCCGCTTCCGGCGGTCTGAGAGGGGGCCGGATTCTCCCCTCCAGAGGGGCGAATCCGGCGCCTCCTGTCCCTCGAAGGGGCGCAATTAGCCACGCCACAACGAAAAATCTGGCGTGGCGATTGGTATTTCTCGCGATTTGGGCCTACCGTTGCGTTCTAGTCGGCCCGTCTCTTAGGGCCGTGAGCGTCCTGGGAGGGACTGACGGTGAATAAGGCCCAGCTCATCGAGGCGCTCGCCGAGCGCCTTGGAGACAAGAAGACCGCCGGCGCAGCTGTTGACGGCCTCGTGGACGTGATCGTCCGCAGCGTCAACAAGGGCGAGAAGGTCAACATCACGGGCTTCGGCGTCTTCGAGAAGCGCGCCCGTGCGGCTCGCACCGCGCGCAACCCGCGCACGGGCGAGACCGTGAAGGTCAAGAAGACCAACGTGCCCGCGTTCCGCCCCGGCTCGACGTTCAAGGACGTCATCAGCGGCGCGAAGAAGCTGCCGAAGGCCGTTGCGGCCAAGCCGGCCGCGAAGCCCGCTGCCGCTGCGGCTGCGAAGCCCGCTGCTGCTACGACGCCGCCGATGATCAGGGCGATGATCGGGCCGTTGCTCTTGCGGCGGGATGGCGGCATGACCGGGTACGGCGCGTAACCACCGGGAGGCGC
>NZ_JBEXPJ010000302.1:0-4598 GCF_040611995.1 Lentzea sp. NPDC006480 | reverse complement strand
AGCCGCCACTGCTCTGACCAGCGGATTGCAGAAACCCTGCAAGGCCTCTCGGGCAAGGTCGCGGTGATCGAGAGGGGAAGAGCATGCTTCGCAGGTTTGTTTCCACGGCGCTGACGCTGATGGCGGCGGCCGGCCTGGTGATGGCCGGCGTGTCACCGGCGTCGGCGGCGGTGGTCAACAGGTTCTGGGGTGTGTCGCCGAACGTCTGCCTGGACGCCTACAACGGGCACCCGGACGGCGAGGTCTACGTGACCGGCTGCAACTCCGGCAACTTCCAGAGGTTCGCGTGGGCGAACACCTTCACCGGCACCACCACGCTCCGCAGCCAGGCCCAGACCAGCTACTGCATCCAGAACGCGGGCAGCAGGGTCAACCTGGAGCCGTGCAGCAGCGCCGGGTACCAGCGGTGGGAGATCCGGGGCAACATCGGCAAGCTGATCATCCGCCAGGGCAACCTGTGCCTGGCCAGGGCGCTGGGCACCACGCCGAACCGGGTGATCATGCAGGGCTGTTCGATCCCAGGTTCTGACTGGGCACTGACGAACTGACGAGGGGGAGACTCAGATGAAGATGTTCCGCGTTTTCACCGCCGTCGCGCTGGCCGTCGTGGCCGCACTCGGTGTCGCCCAGCCCGCCTCCGCCGCCGTGACCTGGAAGTTCCAGGGCTCCGGCACGAACAACTGCCTGGACGGCTACCCGGCCCACCCGGCCGGCGCCGTCTACTACACCGGGTGCAACGACGGCGCTTTCCAGAACTTCCGGTGGGTGGGGTCGTTCGGCCGCCAGACCCAGCTGGTCAGCAACCAGAGCAACAAGTGCGCCTGGGGGGAGGGTGACCAGGTGGGCCTCGCGACCTGCAACGGGTCCCCGTCGCAGGTCTGGGTCGTCAGCGGCTCGGCCTCGCGCCTGACCATCCGCCACCTCCACTCCGGCAAGTGCGTGGCGCGCCTGGGGCCGCCGAACATCCGGCTGCAGACCTGCGACGACCGCCTCCCCAACCAGTTCTGGTTCAAGCGGTAGCGGTCACTCGAACCGGGCCGGGTCGCCCGCGCCGTAGCGGATGATCTCGGCCTCGCCGCTGGAGAAGTCCACCACCGTGGTGGGCGTGGTGCCGCACTCGCCGGAGTCGATCACCGCGTCCACCAGGTGGTCCAGCCGTTCCTTGATCTCCCAGCCCTGCACGAGCGGCTCCGCCTCGTCGGGCAGCAGCAGCGTCGACGTGAGCAGCGGCTCGCCCATGGCCTCCAGCAGCGCCTGGGTGACGACGTGGTCCGGGATGCGCGCGCCCACCGTCTTCTTCTTCGGGTGCATCATGCGGCGCGGCACCTCCTTCGTCGCGGGCAGGATGAACGTGTAGTTGCCCGGCGTGGAGGCCTTGATCGCGCGGAACACCGCGTTGTCGACCACCACGAACTGGCCGAGCTGCGCGAAGTTCTCGCACATCAGCGTGAAGTGGTGCTTGTCGTCGAGCTTGCGGATCTCCCGGATGCGGTCGATGCCGTCCTTGTTGCCCAGCCGGCAGCCCAGTGCGTAACAGGAGTCCGTGGGGTACGCGATCAGGCCGTCCTCCCGCAGGATCCGCACCGCCTGGTCGATGGCGCGCTTCTGCGGGTTGACCGGGTGGACGTCCAGGTACTTGGCCATGCGGGGCAGGATATGCCGATCAAGGTTTGAGCAGCACTTTGACCATGCCGTCGTTCTTCTTCTGGAACGTCTCGTAGGCGCGCGGGGCGTCTTCGAGCGCCAGGTGGTGGGTGGCGAAGTCCTCGGTGCCGAGCGGGTCGCCGTCGGTGAGCAGCGGCAGGATCTCCGGGACCCAGCGCCACACGTTGGCCTGACCCATCCTGAGCTGCAGCTGCTTGTCGAACATGGTCAGCATCGGCAACGGGTCGGCCATGCCGCCGTAGACACCGATGATCGAGATCGTGCCGCCGCGGCGGACCATGTCGATCGCGCTGTAGAGGGCCTTGAGCCGGTCGACGCCCGCTTCCTTCATGACCTTCTGCGCCATCGTGTCGGGCAGCAGGCCGGTGAGCTGCTGAGCGATCTTGCCGACCGGAGCGCCGTGGGCCTCCATGCCGACCGCGTCGATCACCGCGTCCGGGCCTCGGCCGTTGGTGAGGTCCTTGACGACCTCGGTGAGGCGCTTGCCGGCTCCGCGCAGATCGATGGTCTCGGTGCCGCGGGCCTTGGCGCGGGCGAGGCGTTCCGGGACGAGGTCGATGCCGATCGTCCTGATGCCGCGGTGCCGGGCGATGCGGCAGGCCATGTCGCCGATCGGGCCGAGGCCGAGGACGGCGATCGTCTGCTCCGGCTGGACGTTCGCGTACTCCACCGCCTGCCACGCGGTCGGGAGGACGTCGCTCAGGTAGACGAACCTGTCGTCCGGCGGGCCGTCCGGGACCTTGATCGGCAGCGAGTTGCCGAACGGGACCCTGAGGTACTCGGCCTGGCCGCCGGGGACCTGGCCGTAGAGCTTCGTGTAGCCGAAGAGCGCGGCGCCCGAACCGTGTTCACGTACCTGCGTGGTCTCACATTGACTTTGCAGGCCCTGATCGCACATCGCGCAGGAGTTGCACGAGACGTTGAACGGGATCACCACCCGATCGCCGGGTTTGAGCTCGGTGACGTGCGCGCCGACCTCCTCCACGATCCCCATCGGCTCGTGCCCGAGGATGTCTCCTTCCGTGAGAAACGGCCCCAGGACCTCGTAGAGGTGCAGGTCGGAGCCGCAGATGCCGGTCGACGTGATCTTCACGATGACGTCTTCCGGTTCCTTGAGGACCGGGTCGGGCACGCTGTCGACCCGGACGTCGCGTTTGCCGTGCCAAGTGACTGCCTTCATGCCCAGTGGCGTTCCCCGCCGGTCCGCGTTGATAACCTGGGACGACTTCTTTCACCCCGGTTATGGAGACCCTCAGCGATGCTCGACCGTGCCGTCGTCGACGCCCTGTTCCCCTCGGACCTGCCTGAACCGTCCTTCTGGGAGGAGCAGTACCCGCCTCGCGGGCTGGGCGCGGACGCGAAGGTCACCCGCCTGGGCCCGTCGCCGACCGGGTTCCTGCACATCGGCGGCCTGTACGTGGGCATGATCGACCGCGACCTCGCCTCGCACTCGGGCGGCTCGTACATCGTGCGCGTCGAGGACACCGACCAGGCGCGCGAGGTGCCCGGCGCGGTCGAGCAGTTCAACCGCGCGTTCGAGTACTTCGGGATCCAGCCCGACGAGGCCGACTCCGTTGGCGCCTACGGCCCGTACCACCAGTCGCAGCGCGAGCAGATCTACCTGACTTACGTGCGCGAGCTGCTGCGGTCCGGTGACGCGTACCTGTGCTTCGCCACGAAGGAAGAGCTCGCGGACATCACCGCGCGCCAGCAGGCCACCAAGCTCCCCACCGGCTACTACGGCCGCTGGGCGATCTGGCGCGACAAGACGGCTGAGGATGTTCAGGCCGCGCTGGACGAGGGCCGTCCGTACGTCGTCCGCTTCCGCTCGCCGGGCAAGGCGGGGGAGCGCACGTCGTTCGTCGACGCCATCCGCGGTCCGCTGGAGCACGAGGCCAACCGCAACGACGTGGTGATCCTCAAGGCCTCGGACCAGTCGCCGCGCCTGCCCACCTACCACTTCGCGCACGCCGTCGACGACCACCTGATGCGCGTGAACCTGGTGATCCGCGGCGAGGAGTGGATCTCCTCCGTCCCGACGCACCTGCAGCTGTTCGACGCATTGGGCTTCGAGCGCGTCGAGTACGCCCACATCGCGCCTTTGATGAAGCAGCAGGGCGGGTCGCGCCGGAAGCTCTCGAAGCGCAAGGACCCCGAGGCGTCCGTCGAGTTCTTCATCGAGGCGGGCTACCCGGCCGAGGCCGTCCAGTACTACATGCGCGGCCTGGTGAACGCGCGCCTGGCGGAGCTGCCGTTGGACGAGGCTCTGGCCGCTCCTATCTCGCTGGCCGAGTGCGGCGTCGCCGGTCCGCTGGTCGACCTGGTGAAGCTGGAGGACATCTCGGCCGACTACGTGGCCACGCTGTCCGGTGAGGAGATCGTGTCCCGGGTTTCCGCCTGGGCCGCTACCCACGACCCGGAGCTCGTTTCGGTGCTGGAGTCCTCGCGTGCCGAGGCCTTGGCGGCTCTGCAGGTCGAGCGCGGCCCTGAGGTCGCGAACCCGCGCAAGGACCTCCGCAAGTGGTCCGACTTCCGCACGGCCTACGGCTTCTTCTTCTCGTCGCTGTTCTCCTTGGTGACCGACCGGTCCGACGAGCGGCTGGGCGGCCTGCCCGCAGACCTGATCGCCGCCTTCGCCGCCGACTTCGCGGACGGGTACGTGGATGCCGAGGACGGCCAGGAGTGGTTCGGCCAGATCCGCGAGCTGGCGACCAAGCACGGCTTCGCGCCGAACCCCAAGGAGTTCAAGAAGAACCCGGACGCCTACCCCGGCTCGATCAAGGAGGCGGCGCAGCTGATCCGCGTCGCGCTGACCGGCTCGAACCGCAGCCCGGACCTGCACGCCGTGGCCCGCACGCTGGGTCGCGACGAGGTGCTGCGCCGGGTGCGCGCGCTCGTCGGCTAGTTGCTCGGGTGCGGCGGCCCCTGGTTCC
>NZ_JBEXPJ010000301.1:0-4720 GCF_040611995.1 Lentzea sp. NPDC006480 | reverse complement strand
CACGTGCGCGCACGTCCGTCCGTACACGAGATGGCCATCAGCCACGACGGCTTGGGCCGCGCAGGACGGGCACGCACGAGCACGGGTCGACGGCCGGCTCGCACAGGCAGGCGCCCGAGTCGCGGTGGCGGGTCATTCGCACAGGACGCACCTGGGACGATGAGCGGGTGACGCGAATTGTTGCCGGGAGTGCGGGAGGCCGCAGGCTCAAGGTGCCGCCGAAGGGGACCAGGCCCACGTCCGAGCGGGTGCGGGAGGCGCTGTTCAGCTCGCTGGAGGCGCTGATGGACCTCGACGGGGTGCGGGTCCTGGACCTGTACGCCGGGTCGGGGGCGCTCGGGTTCGAGGCGTTGAGCCGGGGGGCCGGGCACGCGACGTTCGTGGAGTCGGACAAGAGAGCCGCCGAGGTGCTCAAGGGGAACGCGCGGGAGTTGCCCTTCCGGGACGTGGTGATCGCGAACCGGAGCGCCGAGGCGTACGTGGCCGCAGAAGGGGAGCCGTTCGACGTCGTGTTCGCGGACCCGCCCTACGCGGTCACCGACGAAGAGCTGCAGAAGGTGCTATCTGGATTGGTAAACGCGGCGAGGCTCACAGCCGGGGCCGTGTTGATCGTGGAGCGAGCTTCGCGCAGTGCCGAACCAGCGTGGCCGGAGGGAGTGGAATCCTTGCGTGCCAAGCGTTATGGGGACACGGCTGTGTACTGGGGGCAGGTGCGTTCGGATGGGTGACGAGAACCACGGACACGCCTGGAGGCGTCCGATCGGGTGCTAACGTCCGGCTCATGACGCGTGCCGTGTACCCCGGCTCCTACGACCCGGTAACCAACGGTCACCTGGACATCATCGGGAGAGCCGCGCACCTCTTCGAAGAGGTTGTCGTCGCCGTGCTCATCAACAAGAACAAGCGCACCTTGTTCGACGTCGAGGAGCGGCAGGAGATGCTGCGCGAGGTCACCAAGCAGTGGGACAACGTGCGGGTCGATTCGTGGCACGGGCTGTTGGTCGACTACTGCCGTGAGAACAACATCAAGGCCATCGTGAAGGGCCTGCGCGCGGTCAGCGACTACGACTACGAGCTGCAGATGGCGCAGATGAACCACCAGCTCACGGGTGTCGACACGCTGTTCATGCAGGCCAGCCCGCAGTACTCCTACCTGGCGTCGTCGCTGGTCAAGGAGGTCGCGACGTACGGTGGCGACGTGTCGACGCTGCTGCCCGCGACCATCGAGCAGCGGCTGCAGCAGCGCCTCGCGGAACTCCGCTAGAGCGAGAGCTTCATGCCCACGTGCGACGCGGTGAAGCCGAGTCGTTCGTAGAAGCGGTGTGCGTCGACGCGTGAGGCGTCGGTGGTGAGCTGGACGAGGCCGCAGCCGCGGGTGCGGGCCTCGTCGATCGCCCAGCGGACCAGCTGTTCGCCGAGGCCGTTGCCGCGCTGGTCGGAGCGCACCCGCACGGCCTCGACGGTCGCGCGGGTCATGCCGAGGCGCGAGAGGCCGGACGTGAACGTGAGCTGCAGGGTGCCGACGACCTCACCCCGGGCATCGGCCACCGCGAGGAACTGGTGCGGATCGGCGTCGATCACTTCGAAGGCCTTGAGGTAGGCGGGGTCGCCCGGCGTTTCGCGCTGCGCGCCCAGCGGGTCGTCCGCGAGCATCGCCACGATCGGGTCGACATCGGCCGCGGTCGCTCGCCTGATCGTGATGGTCACGGCCAAATCCTGACACGCCCTGCCGATCTCCCTCTTTCGGGGAGATCGGCAGGGCACACTTGAGCGGGAGCCACAGGTGGTTAGGGGTGTGAGACGTGTACCGGGTGTTCGAGGCACTCGACGAGCTCGTCACGATCGTCGAGGAAGCGCGCGGAGTTCCGATGACCTCGGGCTGCGTGGTGCCGCGCGGTGATGTGCTCGAACTGCTCGACGACGTGCGCGACGCGATCCCCGCGGAGCTCGACGACGCGCAGGACGTGCTGGATCACAAGGACGAGCTGGTCGGCAAGGCCAAGCACGACGCGGAGGCGGGCGTGTCCAAGGCCCGTGCGGACGCCGATCGCATGCTCGCGGAGGCGCAGGCCGAGGCCGAGGCGATGCTGTCGGACGCGCGTGCCCGCGCCGAGCGGATGATCGCCGAGGCGGAAGACCAGGCGGAACGCACCGTCGCCGCCGGCCGGCAGGAGTACGACGACCTGGTCGGGCGTTCGCACGCCGAGGCCGAGCGGATGATCCAGGCTGGTCGGGCCAACTACGAGCGCGCCACCGAGGACGGCCGGGCCGAGCAGGCCAGGCTCGTCAACGAGCAGGAGGTCGTCCGGGCCGCGCACGCCGAGGCGGCGCGCCTGCTCGACGCCGCCCAGAGCGAGTCGATCCGGCTGCGGTCGGAGTGCGACGCGTACGTGGACGGCAAGCTCGCGGACTTCGAGGACCTCCTCGCGCACACGCTCAGGTCGGTCGGCAAGGGCCGTTCGCACCTGCGCGGGCCGGCCGTCGCGGGCTCAGCCGCCCCCTTCGACTACGGCGCCTGAACTTCCACCCTTTCGTGTTTTCGGACGGTACGCGGGGACCCCGCGTACCCTCCTGGAGGACGCAGGGTCCCCGCGTGCCGTCCGAAAACGGCGGGGGTGCGGCTGAACGTGTGATTCGTGCTACGTCTGGCAGGTGCGATCACCTGCCGATTTCACGCGTGAGCCGGTTGTCCCGTACCCTGGACCGGCTGGACGTGGTAGGTCCCCGCCGGCAACAACCCGAAATCATGACTGAGCATCGTCACGCGTCCACGCGTCCCACAGCATCCGGTCCCTGGGTCATCGACACCAGGGACATCGGCCGTCGCGCCGGTCTGAGCCGACCCTTCGTGAGGTCGGTCCCCGGCGAGGGTGTGGGGCTGCTCGGGGTGATCGCGGTGCCCGAGAACGGGGAAGTTGAGCTCGACCTCCTGATCGAATCGGTCGTGGAGGGCCTGCTCGTGTCGGGGACGGCGGCCGCGAAGGTCGAAGGGGAGTGCTCGAGGTGTCTCGAGCCGCTCACCGATGAGGTTGAAGTCCGGATCACGGAGCTGTACGCGTGGCCGGACAGCACCACGGACGAGACCACTGATGAAGACGAGGTCAGCCGGATCGTCAACGATCTGATCGACCTCGAGCCTGTGGTGCGGGACGCCATCGTTCTCGCGCTGCCGCAGGCGCCGCTTTGCGAGCCGGACTGCAAGGGGCTTTGCTCCGAATGCGGTGGCAGGTGGGCGGAGCTAGGGCCCGACCACGGGCATGAGACGATTGACCCTCGTTGGGCCGCGTTGCAAGAGCGGTTCAGCGATGACAACAACGAGGAGAAGTAGTCGTGGCCGTCCCGAAGCGGAAAATGTCGCGTTCGAACACCCGTGCGCGTCGTTCCCAGTGGAAGACGTCTGCCGTGCACCTGGTGGCGTGCTCCAACAAGGCTTGCCGCCAGCCGAAGCCGCAGCACGTCGCCTGCCCGGCCTGTGGTCAGTACGCTGGCCGCCAGGTCGCTCAGCCGGCCTGATCTCCTCGGTTACGTAGTGGGGGGAAAGCCGCCGCGCGCTCCGCAAGCCGACCGCGCGTCTTTGTCCGAAGCGCTCGGCGTCCAGTTGGACGCCGAGCTGCTCGGGCTTTCGCTCACCCACAGGTCGTACGCGTACGAGAACGGCGGTCTGCCGCCGAACGAGCGTCTCGAGTTCCTGGGAGACGCCGTGCTCGGGTTGGTCGTCACCGACCACCTCTACCGCACCCACCCCGATCTTCCCGAGGGTCAGCTCGCGAAGCTCCGCGCCAGCGTGGTGAACATGCACGCGCTGGCGGGCGTTGCGCGTGACCTGGGAGAAGGCGGGCTCGGTGCACACCTGTTGCTCGGTCGTGGCGAAGAACTGACCGGCGGCAGGGACAAGGCGAGCATCCTCGCCGACGGCCTCGAAGCCGTCATCGGTGCGGTGTACCTGCAGTTCGGTATCGATACCGCACGAGCGTTCGTTCACCGGCTGTTCGATCCACTCTTGGCCAAAGCTCCGCTTCTGGGTGCTGGACTGGACTGGAAGACAAGCCTGCAGGAGCTCACCGCTCAAGCCAGTCTCGGCGTCCCGGAGTACCGCGTGGACGACCAAGGGCCGGATCACCGCAAGGAGTTCACCGCCACGGTGCTCGTCGGTGGCCAGCCCTACGGCAAGGGTGATGGGCGTACCAAGAAGGAAGCCGAGCAGAAAGCCGCTGAAGCGGCCTATCATGTTCTGTCGGAGCGGGTCAAGGCCGAGCAGGAGTCGGCCAAGTCCGCAAACGGACAGAACGGCGCCTCGGTGACGCCAGGGACCCTCCCATCCGAGGAAGACTGAGATACGCAATGTATGCGACCAGGTACCGCACCAACCGCCGCACGCGCTCCGCTCGCGGCCCGGTGAACACCTCCCGCAACGGAGGCATCCAGGGACTTGTGCTGGTCAGGGACACGAGCCGCGCGGGCGTGTGGGTGCTCAAGCCCACCAAGCCGCAGGCCGCCGTGATCGAGGCGCAGCCCGTCGACGAGGGCAAGTCCGAAGCCTGACGTGCCCGAACTCCCAGAGGTCGAGGTGGTTCGCCTCGGCCTTGAAGCTCAGCGCGTCGGCCTCGTTCGGCGTGCTGTTCGGTTCCGTCGACTTGATCAAGCGGCTCACCGAGTTGCAGGACGCTGATGGCCGGTTCCGCGACAAGGGGGATCCCGAGTGGGACGGGAGCAACGCGTT
>NZ_JBEXPJ010000300.1:0-4727 GCF_040611995.1 Lentzea sp. NPDC006480 | reverse complement strand
TCTGTGGTGCCCTCCCAGGACCCGGCCCAGGCGACCTGCCGGAACGTCCGGTAGCCGGTCACGTCCACGACCTCGGCCGGGTTTGCCGGCTGGTAGGTCGGGTCGAAGTTCTCGTCGTAGGACGGCGAGTACGCCACCACCAACAGCTTCGCGTCGCCCCGCAAAGGAACAGGCTTGCCCGACCCGACATGGGTCACCTCGTCGGTGTAGGTCACGTAGTAGCTGCCGGCGGCCAGGTGGGTGTCGATCACCAGCCGGTCGAAGCACTCGTGCTGCCCGGAGCGAATACCGGTCACGGTCCCGCCGGTACCGTTGTACGCGGTCTTCAGCTCCGATCCCCAGTCGACCGGCGCACAGGCAGCGGCGTCGGCACTCGCCGGGACCACCGTCATAGCCGCCAGCACGGCTGCGACCGCCAGCGCGAATCTGCGCATGATCTTCCCCCTCTTCCCGTCGGGCTCCCCGCCCGTCGAAAGCGACACGCGCGGCCGGCCGCCTTGGTTGCCCGGTCGCCCGAGAAAGTCATCCGCAGGTCGCGAGCCAGTCCTTCTCGATCTCCCGGCGCGAGAGCCGCAGGTCCGGCCGCCGCCGACCTTGCTTCCCTGTCACTGGTCTCCTGAGGTTGTTCCGAACACTGTCCATCGCCCTTCGGAGACCACCTCGACAGAGTTGCCGACAACCTTGATGGCCGTCTGTTCGTCGATGGCGTAGGCCGGGCCGCCGATGTCGGCGGCCCACCGCTCGGCGTCGGCCAGGGTGTTCGTGGGGAACGCGTCCAGGTGCGGGAAGATCGCGAAGTCGACGACTCCCATGGTCCGGTCGTCCGGTGCTGACGGCCACTCGACGAAGTACGCCCCGATCCGGGGCGTCATGACCATGCTGCCGGCGCTCACCCCCACCCAGACCAGGTCGGGCAACGACGGCAGCAGGTCCGCCAGCCCGGACTCGCGCATCCAGTGGCACAGGTACGTCGCGTCGCCACCGCCGACCAGGAGCACGTCCGCCTCCTGGACCCAGGGCACCCACCGCCGCGCGCCGATGCTGGGCAGCGCGGTGAGTTCGAGGACGCCGAGCGACGCCCAGCCCAGGCCGGAGAAATGCCGATCGGCGGCCACGAATCGCCGCACCGATGCCGGACCGCACATCGGGTGACCCCACTGGGCAGTCGGGACGCAGAGCGCGTGGCACTCGGAGATCGGCTTGCCGAGGAGCTGCACGAGCGCCGCGTGGATGCTCGGGTTCGTGACGCCGCCTGAGGTGAGCAAGAGCTTCATGTACCTACAGACCGCGGACCGAGCCGGGACTCATCGAAATTCGTCGACAGCGGTTCGAGGTGGTGAGCACACTGCCGGGGTGATCCGTTTTCACTTCCGTCTCACGCCACTGGCCGATGTGGAGCCTTGGGGCGATCGGAGGCTGCACTGGTTCGCTTTGACGGACGGCGTGTACTGGATCGAGGTGGACGGACACAAGCTTCTCCACCACCCGGCGGGGCCGGTCGACTGCTACGTCGTCCGGTTGTGGGAGGAACTGCTGCCTTCTCTGCTGGAACCGGTGCCCGCAGATCTCGTCGACCGCATGACCAGCGATCAGCACGCGTGGTACGGGCCAGAAGTCGAGGACGCGGACGCAGCTCTCGACTGGCCACAAGGACGGGCAAGCGTCCCCACCGAGTTGTTCCTGCGAGCCGTCGAGGAGTTCGACCGGGAACTGATCGACGCGATGGACCGGCGCATCGCGGAGATCGAGGCAGCGTTCAGGATCCTTGGCCGCCGCCATGCGGCACGTACCCGCGACCGACTGGACGGCCGTTCGGGAGGGTGCCGCGCGCATCTTTCCGACTCAGCCCTCCCACCAGCCGAGTGGGCGGTCGTCCTCGTCGTAGACGTTGCCGGAGTACCACTCCGCGTTGTTGCCGGACGTCCACTCGGCGACAACGGACTCGATCGACGGGAACCCAGCGCTGACCGGCACCGTCACGACGATGAACCTCTTGTCGTGCGGCGCCTCGACCAGTTGCCAGGCCTGGACTGCCGAGGATCTCGCACTCGGTCTCGGAGGTTCGCACGGCCGGGACGACCTCGTAGGCCGGTTGGCCAGAAGCGGCTGTGCCCGCGAGAAGGCGAACGTGACTGTCATGTGCCGGTACCCACCAAGCGTATGGGCTGTCGCAGAAGACTCTCGTCTGCGTGAGAGCGCGTTCGGGGTCGACGCGATAACCGGTGGACCGCCACGTGCGACCCGCTTAGCCTTCGTCGAACCGCATGGCCTTCCGTCCGAAGAGGTGCATTTCATGAATGTCCGGGTAGCCCGGCCGTCGACGGCCGACTCCGCGCTGACCGCTGTGAATCACCCTTTGGACGTGAGGAATCCCCGAGGTGGATCTACCCCGTAGTTTCACCATCCGCGAGAGCAGCCACCGCATCCACAATCCGCTCACCAACCAGAAACTGGCCACCCTGGGCGAGGCGCTGAACCCACCGCCCGGCACTCGGATGCTCGACCTGGCCTGTGGCTCGGGCGAGTTGCTGTGCACCTGGGCGCGCGATCACCACATCACCGGAACCGGCGTCGACATCAGCACTGTGTTCCTCGCCGCGGCCAGGGCACGGGCGATCGAACTGGAGGTCGCCGAACAGGTCGCTTTCACCCATGGTGACGCGTCGAACCACGTTGCCGACGACCCGGTCGACATCGGGTCCTGTGTCGGTGCGACCTGGATCGGAGGTGGCGTCGCCGGCACCGTGGACCTGCTCCGACGCAGCCTGCGCCCCGGCGGCATGATGCTGATCGGCGAACCGTACTGGCGCAGGGAGCCCCCGGACCAGGCCACCGTCGAAGGCTGTCACGCCACCAGCGCAGACGACTTCCGCGTCCTCCCGGAACTGCTGGAACAGTTCGGGGAGCTGGGTTGTGACGTGGTGGAGATGGTCCTGGCCGACCAGGACAGCTGGGACCGCTACGTCGCGGCTCAATGGCTCAACACCCGTCGCTGGCTGGACTCACATCCCGGCGACGAGCTGGCCGAGCAGATGCGCGCGGAACTCACCACCGCTCCGGCACGTCACGCGCGATACCAGCGCGAGTACCTCGGCTGGGGCGTCTTCGCTCTGATGAACCGCTGACACCAGCGACCGGGTGAGTCCCGGTGATCCGACGCCGGGACTCACTCACATCGGCATGAGCGAGCACCCAAGCAACACCGGTCAGCGGCACGAGAGTGCGTTGCACGAGCTCAGCCTTCTGGCCCGATGTCGGGTACGTACGCTGTTAGATCAGGTACCTGGTGCCATTGGCGGGAGCAACTCGAGGCCAGCGGTGAGGTTCGAATGCACCGGGCCGCAGCGGAGTTCTTGGTCGAGTTCGGCGGGCTGAACCTGGAGATCGATGGTCGGGGTGTCTCGTGTGCTCGTGAGCCGTTCGAACTCGATCCTGGGCTCTGTGTCGGCGAGGAGGACCGCTTCGCCGGGTGGGGTGCGGACTTGGGGTGCGCGTTGTTCCCGATTGGCGAACTCGATCGGGGGCGCTTCTTCCTCGGCATCTCTGAGATCGGCGAGGTCTTCCTGGTGGCGACCTGGGTGGCCAGTTTCGGGATTGGTGACGCCGCGTTGGAGAGTCTCATCCTCGGTGTGATGCCACAGAAGCGCCTTAGAAGCGTGCCGAGGTGGCGTCTGATCAGATCGGTAGCTACGCGCTCAGTCATCGATCGCTGGAGCCATGTCCGTCCCAGCAAGTAACGCCTGGGGCAATGGGTCCGTGAGTGTCCGAACATGGGCAGAAGTGCGCGATCCACGTACTACCGCTCGGCGGCATGAGCGGACGCCGGCGGCCCTGCGGCAATCAGGTTGCTGAATCTCTACAGCCCCGAAGGGTGCGCGGAGAGCCAGTCGGCATGCCGCGAGCGCAGTTGGTCGCGTTCGGCGTCCGTGGCGAGGATTACGTCGGCGCCGCCGTCGTACGGGTGGTAGATCCGTTGCAGACTGGCATCGATGATCAGCACTCCCGCGGTGGCGTCGTCGGCGACGGCGCGCAGCAGTGCGTCGATGCGGCCACGCTCCCACGGGATCAGGCTGACGTACACGTGCGTGTAGATCGGATCGTCCGGATCCGGATCTGTTCGGATCGAGGTCCAGTGATGGGCCCCTGGGTGCCACCGCGTCTGTTCGTGCGGGCGTTCGGGCGGCACCGGGGTGCCGGACCAGTTCGATGTGGCGAGGTAGACGTCGAGACCCGCGAACAGTTCGTCGAGGACCGTGTTGTAGCGATCCAGCACGATCGCCCACTCGTCCTCGGTGTCCGGGTAGCGCTTGGACTCCGGCAGGCTGTGAAAACGCACCCACCGATCCCGCTCACAGCGCAGTTCATGGCCGATGGGCGGGCAGTCCGGCCAGTGTTCCTTCCATCTGCGCAGCAGTTCCTCATCAGGCACTGGGACACGCTATCCCGGCGACCATCGCTTGCTCATCAGCTTTACGCACCACAGCTGGGCCATCGCGCTGCGACTGTCAGCTGCGTCGTGATGGCGCGAACTTCTGATCTTGCAGTACCTGCGAGGGGTGGCGGGATCGCCGTGGTGACGTTCCCGCCACGGGCTCACCACTGGTGGGCGACGTCCACGACGATGCGGTCGGGCAGGGTGAACACCCGAAACGGCAGGCGTGCGCGGACACCCAGCCCGAGGTCTGTGGTGCCCTCCCAGGACCCGGCCCAGGCGACCTGCCGGAACG
>NZ_JBEXPJ010000299.1:0-4849 GCF_040611995.1 Lentzea sp. NPDC006480 | reverse complement strand
CCCCATCCCAATCATCTCAGGCGGGTCTGACAATTCCTGGCCGTCGGGAGTGGCGGCCGGGGCCTCGACGATCAGGTGCGAGTTGGTGCCGGAGAGGCCGAAGGACGAGACGCCGGCGCGGGCCGGGCGGTCGGTGGCGGGCCACGGGGTGTTCGAGGTGAGCAGCGAGACGGCGCCCGCGGACCAGTCGACGTGGGACGACGGTGTGGTGACGTGCAGGGTCTGCGGCAGCAGGCCGTGTTGGAAGGCGAGCACCATCTTGATCACACCGGCAACGCCCGCGGCGGCCTGTGTGTGGCCGAGGTTCGACTTGATGGCGCCCAGGTAGAGCGGGGCTCCGGCGCGGTCACGGCCGTAGGTGGCGAGCAGCGCCTGGGCCTCGATCGGGTCGCCCAGCTTGGTGCCCGTGCCGTGCGCCTCGACGGCGTCGACGTCCGAAGTGGACAGTCCGGCGTTGGCGAGGGCCTGGCGGATCACGCGTTGCTGGGCGGGGCCGTTCGGGGCGGTCAGACCATTCGAGGCGCCGTCCTGGTTCACGGCCGAGCCGCGCACGACAGCCAGAACGGTGTGGCCCTGCCGAAGGGCGTCGGACTGGCGTTCGACGACGAGCACGCCAACGCCCTCGGCCCAGCCGGTGCCCTCGGCGTTGTCGGAGAAGGCGCGGCAGCGGGCGTCGGCCGCGAGGCCGCCCTGGGCGTTGAAACCGGCGAAGTTCATCGGCGTGGACATCACGGTCACGCCGCCGACCAGCGCCATCGTCGACTCGCCCGATCGCAGCGACTGGGCGGCGAGATGCAGTGCCACCAGCGAGGAGGAGCAGGCGGTGTCGATCGTGAGCGCGGGACCCTCGAGGCCGAAGGTGTAGGAGAGGCGGCCGGAGATCACCGCGGCGGCGAGGCCGGTGGAGGCGTGGCCCT
Organism: Lentzea sp. NPDC006480; assembly: GCF_040611995.1. Classification (NCBI taxonomy): domain Bacteria; kingdom Bacillati; phylum Actinomycetota; class Actinomycetes; order Pseudonocardiales; family Pseudonocardiaceae; genus Lentzea; species Lentzea sp. NPDC006480. Next base: position 3,932 of record NZ_JBEXPJ010000299.1, on the reverse strand, counting down.
CGATGTCACCGCGCGCCCGCAGCACGAGGTTCGTGTAGTCCTGCCCGTTCGTGCCGACGAACACGCCGGTCTTGGAGCCGCGCAGCGTGGCGGCGTTGATGCCCGCGTGCTCGACCGCTTCCCAGGCGACTTCGAGCAACTGGCGTTGCTGCGGGTCCATCGCGAGTGCTTCGCGCGGCGAGATGCCGAAGAACGCCGGGTCGAACTCCGCCGCGCCGTAGAGGAAACCGCCCTCGACCGTGCCGCCCGCCGCCAGCGCGTCCTGTTCCCAGCCGCGGTCGGTCGGGAAGCTCGCGATCGCGTCGGTGCCGTCGGCCAGCAGCCGCCACAGATCCTCCGGTGTGGAGACACCGCCGGGGAAGCGGCAGGCCATGCCGACGATCACGATCGGGTCGTCCGCGTCCGCGACGCCCTGCGCCGACACGTCCAGATCCGCGCCCTCGCCGGTCAGCTCGGCCAGCAGGTGCTCGGCCAGGACGAGCGGCGTCGGGTAGTCGAAGATCAACGTGGCGGGCAGCGTCAGACCTGTGGCCGTGGCCAGGGCGTTGCGGAGCTCGATCGCGGTCAGCGAGTCGAACCCGAGTGCGCGGAACTCCTTCTCCGCGCCCACCGCGTCGGCGTTCCCGTAACCGATGACCTTGGCGGCCTCGGCACGCACCACGTCGACGATGATCCGCACGCGTTCGGCGTCGGGCAGCCCGCCGAGCTTGGCGAGCAGGCCACCGACGACGATCTCGCGCGCGGCCGTGCGTCGGCCCGCCCGCACGAGACCGCGCATGATCGCGGGCACGTCGCCCTGTGCCGCACCACCACCAGAAGCGAGCGGGACGAGCAGCGACTCGTCGGAGGAGATGGCCGCGTCGAAGAGTGCGAGGCCCTGCTCGACGGACAGCATCGGCATGCGGCGCAGGTCACCCTCGTCCAAAGTGGACGTCATGCCGGTGTCCCAGGCGCCCCACGCCAGCGACAGCGCGGGCAGGCCGAGGCTGTGGCGATGCGCGGCGAGGGCGTCCAGGAAGGCGTTGGCAGCGGCGTAGTTGCCCTGACCGGCAGCGCCCATCACGCCGGACACCGACGAGTACAGGATGAGGTGCGCGTCGCCGGCGAGCTCGTGGAGGTTCCAGGCGGCGTCGACCTTCGGGCGCATCACGGCGGAGAGCCGCTCAGGCGTCAGCGAACCGATCACGCCGTCGTCCAGCACGCCCGCGGTGTGGATGACGGCCGTCAGCTGCACGCCGTCCAGCAGTTCGGCGACGGCGGCGCGGTCCGTGACGTCGCAGGACTTCACCTCGACATCGGCGCCCAGCGCGGCCAGCTCATCGCGCAGGTCGGTGGCGCCAGGGGCATCGAGGCCACGACGGCTGACCAACAGGAGTTTGCGTTGTCCGCGGGTCACGAGGTGGCGGGCGATGACGGCGCCGAGTCCGCCCGTGCCGCCGGTGACCAGGACAGTGCCGGACGAATCCCATTCACTCGCAACGATTTCGGTCACGCGGGCGAGCCTGCCCGCGAAGACCTCCCCCGCACGCACGATGACCTGGGTCTCCCCCGCGTCGATCAGGCCGGCGAGTCCGGGCAGCAGCGCCCCCGACTCGGGGGCGTCGTCGAGGTCGACGAGCAGGAACCGGCCGGGGTTCTCGGTCTGCGCGGACCGCACCAGACCCCAGACCGCGGCCGCCGCGACGTCATCACCGGTGACCGCGCCACGCGTGACGAAGACCAGTCGGTCGTCGGATTCCTGAAGCGTGGCAAGCATTTCCGCTGTCAACGCGTGCGCGGACTCAGGTGACTGCTCGCCCGTGACGTGCACGAGCGTCGCATGGCCGGGCGAGTAGGTGACGGGCACCCAGTCGAGGCGGAACAGCGAGTCGACGCCCGGCTGCTCCATCAGCTCGCCGAGCGGTTCGATGGTCACGGACTCGGCCGTGAGCACGGGCTCGCCGGCGACGTCGACCGCGTTCAGCGCGATCCCACCATCCACAGCGGACAGTCGGACCCGGATGACCTCCGCGCCGCTCGCAAACAGCGACACGCCGCGCCAATGGGCAGGAATACCCTCGAGACCGAGGAACGTCGCCGCGTGAGTGGCTGCGTCGAGCAGTGCCGGGTGAACCCCGAAACCCTTGGCGTCGCCAGGCAACGCGATCTCGGCGAACACCTCCTGGCTCCGCCGCCACGCCGCGCGCAGGCCTTGGAACGCTTCCCCGTATGGCGTTTCGTCGTAGAATCCGTCGAGGTCGACGACGGTCGCGCCCTTCGGCGGCCACTCCGTGTTCTTGGCCGGGACCGGAACGCCTTGTCCCAGCTGGCCGTTCGCGTGCTCGACCCAGTCCTGCTCACCGCGCCGCGCGTGGAACCGGAACGCGCCGTCGCGCCCGACCTGGAACTGCACCTGCGCGGAACCGCTGTCCGGCAGCACCAGCGGCGCGACCTGGGTGAACTGCTCGACGCGCTCGTAGCCCGCGAGATCGGCCGCCCGGAACGCCAGCTCCAGCACGCCCGCGGTCGGGAACACGACGTGGTCGGCGAGCCAGGAGGTCTTGCTCAGTGTGCCGGTGAGGATGAGCTCGCCCGAGCCCGCGACGGTCATCGCCGCGCCGAGCAGAGGATGGTCCGTCGGGGTCAGGCCGAGTCCGGTGGCGTCGCCGCCCGCGCTGACCGAGACCGACGGCCAGTAGCGGTCGTGCTGGAACGCGTAGGTGGGGACGTCGACGCGCTTGCCGTTGGGGTAGAAAGGTTTCCAGTCGACCGCGACACCCGCGACGTGCAGCCGCGCGAGCGCGGTGATGAACGCGGTGTGCTCGTCACGGTCCTTGCGCTGGCTCGGGATCGCACCGTCGACCAGTGCCGAGAGCACGCCGTCGGGGCCGATTTCCAGGAACGTCTTGTCGCCCAGGGTTTTCACCGCGTCGTGGAACCGGACGGCGTCGCGGACGTGGCGCACCCAATACTCGGGGTTCGCCACGTCGCCGACCATCGGGATCGCCGGGCTGTGGAAGGTGATGCCGCTGATGGCTTCGCGGAAGTCGTTGAGCATCGGGTCCATCAGCGGCGAGTGGAACGCGTGGCTGACGGTCAGCTGCTTGGTCTTCCGGCCTTCGAAGTTCTTGACCAGCGCGAGGGCTTCCTTCTCCACGCCCGCGATGACGAGCGAGTCAGGCCCGTTGATGGCGGCGATGGAGATGCCCGGCGTCAGGTGCGGCGTGACTTCGTCCTCGGTGGCCTGCACTGCGATCATCACGCCACCTGCGGGCAGCGCCTGCATGAGGCACGCGCGTGCGGTGACCAGCTTCGCCGCGTCCGCGAGGCTGAACACACCTGCGACGTGCGCGGCGGCGATCTCGCCGATCGAGTGGCCGGTGACGTGCGCGGCTGTCACCCCGTACGACTCCAGCAGCCGATAGAGGGCGACCTCGAACGCGAACAGCGCGGGCTGCGTGTTGCCCGTCTGGTTGAGCGCTTCCTCATCGCCCCACATGACCTCGCGGAGTCCCGGCTCAAGGTGCTGCAGGACCTCGTCGAACACCTCACGGAAGACAGGGAACGCCTCGTACAGCTCCTTGCCCATGCCGACGCGCTGCGCACCCTGCCCGGAGAACAACAGCGCCAACTCAGTCCGCCGCGCCAGCCCCGCCGCGATCTCGGCCCCGTCCAGCAACACCGCGCGGTGCTCGAACAACGCCCGCGTAGTCGCCAACGAGAACCCGACATCCACCGCGTCACCGTCGAGCGCGCGCACCCGCTCGATCTGCGCCGCGAGAGAGACCTCCGACTTCGCCGACACCAGCCACGGAATCGATCCCGACTGGGGGCCCCGGGGGGAGACCGAGGTCCCCACTCCAAGCGTCCCACGAGGGTCTGACGATTCCGGGCTCGCAAGATCGACATCGGCTGAGTTGTCCACAGGTCGTGAGCTGTCCACAGATTTCGGC
>NZ_JBEXPJ010000298.1:0-4995 GCF_040611995.1 Lentzea sp. NPDC006480 | reverse complement strand
GGCTCGAACACTGTTCGAGTGGTCAAGGCCGGGGTGGGACCAGCTCACGCCTTGCGTCGCCGGTGAGTCGGCCGCAGGACCCGGTGGTGGTGACGACGGCGCCGTCCGAAGGGGTGAGACCGGGGCTGGGCAGCGCGCCCGACGATCTGCTCGACGTGGACTGGCAGCAGGCGACGCTGACGGCGGAGTTCTGCGGTGTCGAGCAGCCGGTGACGATGGCGAACGGCGAGGCGCGCGCCACGTCCACGATTTGGGGCCCGGTCGAGGTCGTGGTGAACCCGCGCAAACCCGCCTGGTTCGGTGACCTCGACGCGGATGGCCGCGACGAGGCCGCGGTCAACGTCCACTGCGAGAACGGTGGGCACCTGACGCTCGCGTTCGGGCTGCTCGTGGTGAGATCGTTCAACGGAACCCTGGAACTCGTCGGTGAGATCAGCACGACGACCATGCGGGACGATTCGCCGCACGTGCCGTTGCTGGCCGATCCGCGGTTCGAGTACGGGGCGATCACGGTGCGGGAGCTCTGGTACCGGCCGAGCGACGCCGGCTGCTGCCCGACCGGCGTCGCGCAGACCAGGTGGTCGTTGCGCGACGGCACCCTGAAAGCGGCCCCGGCCGTCCAGGTGTCCTGACAGCTCGGATGACTTAGGCCTGCCGAAGGCTTGAACCTGGGTAGTCCAGGTGTAATCATCGGACCTCTCGCCGCCGCCCCGACGAGAAAAGCGATGGTCATGGCACTACGACGTTTGTGTGCGGCCGTAGTGGCCGCGCTGCTCGCTGGCCTGGTCACGATGATCACGCCTGCCGCCGCGCAGGCCGAAGTGCAACACCCGAGACAGGAGTGGCTGCGCAAGTCCACCGCCGGCCTCTTCCTGCACTGGGGCATGTTCACCGCCCCGAAGCACCTCAGCTGCGCCGACTGGGAGCGTGACGTCACCGGCGGAGGGTGGACCCCCGAGTACTGGATCGACGAGGCCACCAAGCTCGGTGCTTCCTACGTCGTGCTCGCGACCTTCCACTCACGGCTCGGCTACGCGCGCCCGTGGCCGTCCAAGATCCCCGGCAGCTGCGCCACCGAACGCGACCTGCTCGGTGAGCTGGTCAAGGCGGGCAAGGCCAAGGGCGTCAGGGTCATCCTCTACATGACCGACGACCCGCAGTGGCACGCCGAGCAGGGTGTGGAGATGCTCGACTCGGCCGCCTACTCCGCCTACAAGGGCGAGCAGGTCGACCTGACGACGCGCGAGGGCTTCGGCAAGTACAGCTACGACCTCTTCTTCGAGGTCATGAAGAACTACAACGACCTCGCGGGCTTCTGGATCGACAACGACAACGAGTACTGGGAGCGCAACAAGCTCTACGAGCAGATCCGGCAGCTGCAGCCCACCTGGTTGTTGAGCAACAACAACGAGGACACGCCGATCATGGACACGGTCTCGAACGAGCAGAAGACCGGCATGTTCCCGTCCTACGACTACCCGGCCGCGACGTTCACACCGATGCCGCGCCTCTCCGAGGCCTGCTACAAGCTCCCGGACACCGGCGACTGGTGGTACAGCGGCGGTGACTCCGTCGTCAACACGCGGCTGAACGTCGGCCGCTACATCACGAACGCGGGCTCCTCGATCAAGTCGCTGATGGCCGAGACGCCGATGGTGAACGGCAAGATGCCGGCGCAGCAGGAGTCCTACAACAACTTCATGTCCTCGTGGGTGACGCCGATCAAGGAGTCGATCCAGGGCGTCGAGGGCGGCGGGTACATGTACGGCGGCATGCAGCCGGGGTTCTGGAACGACGGCGCGCACGGCGTGATCACCATCAACCCGTCGACCGGCAAGCAGTACGTGCACGTGGTGACTCGTCCGCGCAACGACTTCGTCCGGTTGCGGGACAACGGGTACCGGGTCTCGAAGGTGACCGATCTGCGGACCGGCGAGCCTCTCAGGTTCTCGCAGTCGGCGGGGCATCTGACGATCGAGGGCATCACCAAGTGGGATGAGTACGACACCGTCTTCGCCGTGGAAACCCGTGGGCAGCAGGGCTTCTACGACGGTGTGAAGGCGTACGCGACGTCGTCCAGGGACGGCTTCCCGGCCTCGAACCTGACTGACGGCAGCTACGAGAAGTACTGGGACGCGGCCACCGCCCAGCCCGTGTCGATCTCGCTGGATCTGGGGCGCCGCAAGGAGGCCTCGTTCCTCGCGATCAACCAGCGCGAGTCGTCGCCGACGCACGCCCGCGTGTCGTTCGGCCGGCCGGAGGACTCCTCGCGGATCAAGGACTACCAGCTGACCGCGTCCGATGACGGCCGGAACTGGCGGCACGTGCGGACGGGTTCGCTGCCGTCCGCACGGGGCACTCAGTTCATCGACATCGGTTCGGTGCAGGCCCGATGGCTCCGGCTCACCGTGCTCAACACGTGGGGTGGTCCGCAGGCTCCTGTCTACTTCAAGGAGCTGAAGATCGACGAGATCCGGGTCGGGCACAGCTATCCGCGGTCGCCGCGCGACGGCGCGCTGGAGGCCGAGGACGCGTCGCGGTCGGGTTCGGCGCGCGGTGAGTTCTGCGAGGCCTGCTCCGGCACGCGCCAGGTGACCGGGCTCGGCGGTGGTGAGCGCAACGCCGTGACCTACCGCGATGTTTCCGTTGCCGCTGCTGGTACTTACAGCCTGCAGATGGACCTGACGTCGGCTTCGGCGTCGTCTGTCTCGGTGTCGGTGAACGGTGCTGCGCCGGTTTCCGTCGCGGTGCCCGCGGATCGTGCCGACGTGCCGGACCCGACATCGGTCGCGGTGCCGTTGAACGCCGGACGCAACACGGTCAAGGTGTTCAGCACAGGTCGTTCGCTCGGCCTGGACCGCATCTCGGTCGGTGGACTGCCGCCGGCGAACTACACGCCGAAGACGACGCTGACCGTGCAACCCCATGGTGTGCAATGGGTCGCGCCGGGCCAGCAGTCCGTGAAGATCACCACGCGGCTGCGTCTCGACGCCGACGACCAGATCGACAACGTGTCGATCGCGCCGGTGCTGCCCGCCGGCTGGACGCTGACCGGCTCGCCGGCGACGCGGGGATCCATGCGGCTCGGCGGGATTCTGGAGGGTGTCTGGACCGCTGTCTCGCCGGTGGGCCAGGACGTCGGCTCGGTCAGCATCCCGGTGACCGCGTCGTTCCAGCTGCTGAGCTCGGACCGCAAGGTGTCGGGTTCGGTGCCGGTGAAGACGAGGCCCGCTGACCGCGTGTTCGTGCGGGAGGCGGAGGACTCGGCGAACGTGTTCGGCAGCACCGGTCTGACGAGCTGCGGGCCGTGCTCGGGTGGCGAGAAGGTGCGCAACATCGGCGGCAGCCCGGACGCGACGGTGACCTTCCCGAACATCAACGTGCCCGCGGGCAGCTACAAGCTGTTCATCACCTTCACGGTCAACGGGCCGCGCTCGTACTTCGTGACGGTGAACGGTGCCGCGCCGGTCGAGGTCAAGCTGGACGGCGTCGGCAACAACACCCCGTACGTGGCCGAGATCCCGGTGACGTTGAACGGCACGCCGAACACGATCAAGTTCGGCAACGACCAGGCCGGTTCGCCGGATCTGGACCAGATCGCGATCGGCTGATTTCCCGGCGGAACGGCACCCCGCGCGAGTAGGGTGCCGTTCCCATGGGGGATGAAGACCAAGGCTGGCAAGGTTTTCCTCGTAGCGGCTGGACCGACCTGACCGCCGTGCGCACCCGTTTGGCGGCGGGTGCGAATCCCAACGCGGGCCCGTTCCGGTTGCCGCCGCTGCACCTGGCCGTGGAGATCGGTTCGGCGATGGTCGTCGCCACACTGGCCAACGTCGTCGAGGACGTCGACGTCCTGGCCGACGGCCGCAGCGCGTTGTGGCGGGCGGTGCACGCGCGCAAACCCGGCAGCGCCAAGGCGTTGCTGGTCGCGGGCGCGGATCCGGCGCGTCCCATGATGTCCGGGTGGTCACCCGCGCGGTTGAGCCTCGCGACCTCGTATCCCATCGGCTCCGGCGAGGTGCTGACCGCGCAGGAAGAAGCCGCGGTCGCCGAGCACGACCGGTTGACCGCAGCGCTGGACGGGTTCCGGGAGGCGGACGGGTTCAGCATCGCCTGCGTCGCGGGCATCGACGCCGCCGAGGTGGCGCGGCGCCTGGAGGCCTACGTCGTACCGGAGGTCCCGGACGTCTTCGACCGCTGGGCGGAGCCGTTCGGCGCGGACACCGAGCTCGCCGTGGGCCTCACCGACGTGCCGGGAGGATGCGTCCTGATGCAGCCCTGGTATTTCGCCGCGGCCGCGCCGGACGTGTTGTCGAGCCTGTCGGCGGGCACCGTGGCGTACGGCATGTACGCGAACCCCAAGAGCGGCAACCAGGGCAGCGTCCACCGCGCCGGCGAGGCCGTCGCCTGGGACCTGCATCCCGGTGGCGAACCCGCCGCGGACGGCAGCGCGTCCGAGGTGCTGCTGGCCCACCTGTACGCCCACCAGGCCGTCGCCTACTGCTGCGCGTACGTCGGACTGCGGCCGGAGGACGCCAAGGCGTTCACTGAGCCGGACCAGTGGATTGTCCTTCCCGGTCTCAGCTACGGTCACGCATGATGGGGTCATGCTGGAGGCACTGCGGCGGCAGCTGAGCGAAGGCCTGTTCGAGAAGGTCGCCGGTCCGGAGCGGGAGAAGCACGCGCGGCGGATCCACGACGCGCCGGGACCGCGCATGTTCGCGGACGACCGGCCGATCCGGCACGTGCACGCCGATCACGCCATGTTCATCGGCGGGCTGCGGGCGCTGCTGCTGCAGTCGTTGCACCCGCTGGCGATGGCGGCGGTCGCGCAGCACTCCGACTACCGCACCGACCCGTGGGGACGGTTGCAGCGCACCAGCCTGTTCGTCGGCGTCACCACGTACGGCACGGAGAAGGACGCTCTTGAGGCGATCGAACGGCTCGGGCGCGTGCACACGTTCATCCACGGGACAGCGCCGGACGGCCGGGCCT
>NZ_JBEXPJ010000297.1:0-5033 GCF_040611995.1 Lentzea sp. NPDC006480 | reverse complement strand
TGATCTCGGCATGTGGTCGTGTCCATATTGGTAATTGCGAGAGAATCGGTATTGATGAGCTAATCGCACTTTTACGACCGTCCTTGCCTGGAGCGAGCCGTCGTCCAGGTGCCTGGCGGCGTACAGTGGTGTGCAGAGCGACCGCTTCGTCAGTCGAAGTCGCGATGTAGCGTCTGGGAATGTCCCGGGCGCGCCTCGGAAATCGGGTTTCCGACACCTAGGCGCCGCTCAATCATCATGGCGGGTTATCATGTGTGGCTGCGAGCGTCCATGAACGAAAAGCGGGTGAGGATTGAAATCCTCACCCGCTTGATCAACTCCGATGTCCGAGGGGGACTTGACCCCCCACGTGTAGCAAGTTTGCGCAGTACGTGTGTTCATGCGCTATTGGATAGCTCGAACCCAGTATAGAGGGCCAGTCGGGGCAATTCAACCCTTCGCTACTGAGTTTCTGTTGCTAGGGGCGTGTTGCGGCCGTTTCGTCGAAGCGTGAGGGCGGGGGTCCGTAGGTCGCGGTTCTGCCTCGCGGTGAACCTGCAGAGTGGTGCACCAGACCGTTCTGCCGCATCCCGCTTTGATTGTCAAGATCCTCGGCACCGAATGGATCGCTACGATTTCGTTATCCGGATTCCCCGCGTGAACCCCACCATCAAACACTAAGTGAAGACACTTCACGCCGAACTGCTGGATCGCACGCTGAGCTGAATCAGAACCACCTGCCACATGCGCGTCGTGTGAGGGGTACTACAACGAGCACCGAATCCGCTGATCGCTTGCCGCTCGAGCACCTTTGCGGACTAGTCCTCAGCCTTGTCAAACCCGATCAGATCGACCGCCTTAGCGTAGATCGGCAGGATCGGCTCGGCGGAGTCATCCGCGAGTATCGCCATGCGGGTTAGCCTGCATGGATGCGGTTTTGGCACGCACAGGGTCGTCGATGATGCTGTGGTCGCGATATGAGGGATCGTCAGGTTCGCTGTCCGCCTTGGCCGTAGGTCTTTCGAGCGCCGCTACCGCAGCGAACGACATCTCGAGCGGTCGTTTGCCGGGCTTGCCGTTGATGGATCGAGATCTGGTCAATGCGCGGAACGTCGCCTCCACGCACTCCCAGTCGGTCACAATGTGTGCGTGTCCGGATACACCCGAAACGACGTTCACGGCCAGAACTGGGGCAACCTCGTGCAGGCGGGGCACGTCGAGCAGTTGGTCGCGGTCAACGTGCACGCTGGTCGGCGGATGAGCGACGACGACCTCGCGCCCTACGTCGATGCCTGTCGTCATGGTGCTGATGATCACCCCTACGCCGCGAGGTCCGGGCTGTCCGCCGCACCGCGGGTTCCTCTGAGTGAGTTGTACGTCGAACAGGGCCTTCTGCACGAGGGCAAGCGGTTTTCCTGGCAGGAGATGCTTGAACGGCACCGCAACCTCCTGGTCACGGCGGGCCCCGGCCTCGGCAAGTCCAGCCTGCTCAGGCGAATCGCGCACGTGCTGACCGGTCCGAGTGTCCCGGTGCGGGTACACGCCAGGTCGTTCGTCCGCGGCCGCCCCATGGCCGAGGCGATCAGGGAGGGTGCCAGTGCCGAGCTGACCTATCGGCTGCTGCGCGAGTTGCCGGTCGACATGTTCGAAGCCGCCCCTCCCGGCGGCCTGAGCTGGCTGGTGCTGGTGGACGGCCTGGACGAGCTGCACGACGCGCAGGAACGTGAGACCGCATTGCGCGTCATCGCCGACGGCACACGCCACGAGTTCTTCCGGTTCGTAATTGCAAGCAGGCCGCTGCGCGATGTTGATCTGGGAGAGGTCGAGAGGCGTTTCACGCGCTACGAGCTTCAGCCGCTCGGCATCGTGGCTCTCGAGGAGTTCGGCGAGAAGTGGTTCGCCAAGCGCGATGTGCGGCACGCGGCAGAGCTGAGCCGGCGGCTGTGCGCCCACGTGCGGAACTCGCACCTGCTCGGATGGGCGGACCGTCCGCTGTACGCGTTGATGCTGTGCGAGTTGCTGGCGAACGATCCCTACCGCCAGTTGCCCAGGAACAGGGTCGTGGTCTACGAGCACTACGTGAACAAGGTGGTGCTGACGCGCGGCTCGGCCGAAGATCGGAGGACCAACCAGCTCGTGGTCTTCCTGCTCGAACGGATCGCCTACGACAACCTCGTCGACGGTTTTCTGATCGACGTTCTTGACTGGGCCTCCGAGCTAGTGGTCGGCACTGCGCTCGAACCTGCGGCCGGACCGGAGGACGTTCAGCGTCGTGAGCTGCACGACCTGCTGTGTTCGACCGACCTCGTGGTGTCGACCGGTGATGGGGTCGAGTTCGCGCACCGCACGTTCGAGGAGTACTTCGCCGCACGGCGGCTCGTTCGGATGCTGGAAGGCCTGAACGACCGCGAGCGTCAACTGCGACTCCAGGAACTGATGACCGGTCTCGCCGAGTCCTACGAGTACTCGTCCTTCTACCTCGAGGAGTACTTGTACGAGTTCACGGTGCTTCCGCAGTTCCTGGTCGGTGTGTGGGCGGCTCGCGGTCACGAACCAGACGCTCTTGTCGCGGCACTGGTGCGCGCCAAGCCGAGTTCGTGCTGGCTACTGATCAAGCAGCTTTCCGCGGAGGACATCGAGCTCGGACCCGAGACGATCTCCTCGCTCGTCGCGATCACCGTCGACCCGAATGTGGACGCCGAGGATCACCTGCGTGCGGGCTTCGCCTTGGCGGAACTGAACTTCGACCTCGCGGTGGACGTCCTGCTGGCGATCGCGACTGACGTGGACTTTGCGGACGCGACCCGTGTCGAGGTCATGCAGTTTCTCACGAACAACGATCGGGCGGCCGCGGGCGCGCTGCACCGCCTGATGTGGGATAGCGACCTCGGCGGGCTGGACTTTCCACACCGCGCCGACGCCAACGAGCTCCTGCTAGGACTCGCGCTGGACGAGACCGAGAAGCACGAAGGGCTCTGGCGCATCGTGGGCAACGGCCGTCTCGACGACACAACCCGCGCTCGGGCAGGAGCTATCGCTGTCGATGCCGAGGGCACGGCGGCTTACCGGCGCCTGAAATCCGTGTTGCCACTCGACAGGCTGCCGGTGAGCCTGGCTGAGGCGGCAACACAGGGTTGCCACGAAGCGGTGTCCGTGCTCTGGCGAATGGTGGACGACGGCGAGCTGAGCCAGACCATTCGCGATCTGGCTGCGGAAGAGCTGGAGTACTTGCCTTTCTAGACACTGGCGACGCGTGCGGGAGTGCCAAAACGCGGTCCAGCGGTCTGACCTGCGCTGGGTCGATCACGTGAAGAGATTTCCGCGGCAGGACAACCGCCCCAAATGACCTTCGCTGTGTGAACCCGGCGCAGTTCCGTTCATTGTGGAAATCAGTTATGGCGACTACGCCGCGAACTCCCTGGGTGAACGCTCAGTGCGAACGGCTCATCGGCCGCATCCGCCGCGAGGTTCTCGACCACGTCCTCGTCATGGGAGAAGGCTGCGAGCATCAAGTCCTTGCGGCTTACGGAGCGCACTACGACGTGCTTCGGCCTCACCAGGCCCGCGACCAGCGCCTACCCAGCCTCTGAGATGGCTCTGCAGTGCAAGACCTCGACAGCCCTAACCACCCGACCACTTCGCCGCATCGGTATGTCGTGTGAGCTGCAGCGATGACTTTTCGAGCGGCACAGCGTGCCTGGTGGGACGGGACGGTGCATCCGGCATGCACTAGTAGTCGTCAGTCGCTCGCCCTTCAGGAGGGTGACGTTTGGCCTGATCGGTTGAGACCTGTCTCGCCAACCGCGTTCCTGCTCGGTGTATATCGCTCCAAGAGCGAGATCAATTTCCTGGGATCGCCTCCTGGAAAGGAGGTAGTCATATGAATGGACACGGTTGCACGCTAGCCCCTCACGGTGCGCAGCGTGACAATGAACCCGTCTGCCTGTGCAGCAAAGGCCTTCAGCCTCTAATGTCTGCGCCTCGCTTCTGATATGTAGACACCTAGGTTGAGGTATCTCGATCTGATCGTAGCGATTCAACGTCCTTCGATCCGCGCACTACAGGTGCGGACGATCGCGTTGCCTGGTCAACGTTGCGAGCAGCGCCACTAGCACACTCCACCACGACCCGATGACCCACTCGCAGAGCCGGGCTGTAGCGCCGTTCGTCGTCGGCGAGTACTCGGCGGCTTGATCAACGAGCACGATCCTGCGGCGGCCTTAGGCGGAGGTCAGACCACCAGCCTAGTTTTGGCACCCCACAGGCTTACAGCTACTCCAATTCGCGGGTGGCTGCAACGATCCGCAAGCAGCCAAACCTCGCTGTCGGACGGTCACTCCTGTTCGACGAGCCTGGCCATCTCGTCCAGGGTTTCCTCTCTGATCTCCTGCACTCGAAGGGAGGTAAGGGTGAAGCGGTCCAGCACTCGGCAGTGAGATCTGGGATACGCGGCAAGACTCGGGCATGATTTCCAGATAAGCAGCTCCTTCTCGCTGTCGGCGCGGACTTGTGCTTGTTCCATTTCGCCAACAAGTTTCTCCAGGGCTTGGCGGACATCCGGGTCCTGCGTGATACGTTGACTGCCGAACCTGGTGATCAGGAAGTTAAAGGCCTGGTCGGATCGGGCGCGTGCGAGCAAACCAAGAGCATCGACGGCATTGCCAACTCGCCCTGCTGCCCTGAGAAAGGTGGCGCCAGTGAACAGAACGAGCAGGGGAATTGCCGTCAGCACGGCGAGGGTACCCAACCCGGCGATGATCACGCCCAACACTTCGGCATATTGACTATTTGACAGTGCGAACAGGAGGTAGGTGGCGGCTGCGAGCCCGGAAAACTTCGCGATGCCCTGCCAGAAATTGCGCCACGTAGGCTTGATCCTGGCAATGAGCGCGATCACGGCGGATCGCGCGGAGCCTTCACCCAGAGTTCGCAATTGGGCCGTGTGCGTCCGAATCCACTGCGCCTCCAACCGCGAGGACATGATCGACCCGGCGATCCTCCGCCCCGGCCGACTCGACGTGAAGATCAAGATCGAGCGACCGGACGCCGAGGGC
>NZ_JBEXPJ010000296.1:0-5130 GCF_040611995.1 Lentzea sp. NPDC006480 | reverse complement strand
TGGCGAAGCCGCCGACGTCGCGTGCCGAGTGGATCGACGCGATCACCAAGCTCAAGGCCGCGAACGCGTCCAACCCGGACTTCCAGGCGCTGTACCTGCCTGGTCAGTCCTGGTACTTCCTGCTGTCGCTGATCTGGGACGAGGGCGGCGACATCGCCAAGCAGGACGGCGGCAAGTGGACCGGCACGCTCGACACCCCGCAGGCCAAGGCGGGCTTCGAGGCCTACAAGGCGCTCTACGACGCGTCGGCCACCAAGAAGGCCCCGGCTGACATCGACGAGGCGAAGCCCCAGCAGATGGAGGTCTTCGGCACGGGCAACGTCGGCATGATGATCGGCCTCCCGTGGGAGCTCGCCGGTGCCGTCAAGGCCAAGGCCGACCTGAAGGACAAGGTGTCCGCGTTCCCGATCCCGTCCAAGAAGGCCGGCTCGTCCGCGCCGGTGTTCCTGGGCGGCTCGAACCTGGCGATCCCGGCCGGCAGCAAGAACGCCGACGCCGCCAAGAAGTACCTGGCGCTGCTGTCGTCCAAGAAGTACCAGGACATGCTCGCCGAGGGCGGCGCGGTTCCCGGTACCTCGAAGGACACCTCGAAGCTCGGCTCCACCCCGGTCGGCAAGGCCATGGCGGACTCCGCCCCGAACGGCAAGGTCACCCCGACCACGCCGAAGTGGGCGGCCGTCGAGGCGGGCCAGAACCCGCTGAAGGACGCGCTGACCGCGTACCTGTCCGGCGCGAAGACGCTGGACCAGGCGACGAAGGACGCGAGCGACGCCGTCACCAAGGCCATGGGCTAGCCCAGCTGAGATGACGGCCGTCAAGACGACCGAAACGGCAGCGCCGGCCGGGGACATCCCGCCGGCGCTGCCGCCTGCCGTGACGGGTGGGGCGCGCAAGCGCCGCCGCCGGGGCGGCGCCTTCGACCGGGCGCTGCCCTACCTGCTGATCGCTCCGGCGCTCATCGCGATCCTCTGGCTGATCGGGTTCCCGGTCGTCTCCGTCTTCGTGACGAGTTTCCGCCGGCTCAACCTCGGCGAGCTGGTGCGCGGCCAGATCGTGTGGACCGGCCTCGACAACTACGCGACAGTCCTGCAGGACGAGCGCTTCTGGACCGTCTCGTTGCGGACCGTCGTGTTCACCGTCGCCGTCGTGGGCGTGTCAGTGGGCTCGGGCCTGCTGATCGCGTTGCTGATGCGCAAGCTCTCCGGGTGGGTCCGGGTCGCGCTCCAGGTCACGATGCTGTGCGCGTGGGCGATGCCGATCCTCGCGTCCGCGACCGTGTACATCTGGATGTTCGACCAGAACTACGGAATCCTGAACAAAACGCTGGTGCAGCTCGGTTTCGAGCAGTTCAACGGGCACTCGTGGTTCGGTTCCGGCGCCTCGACGCTGGCCGTGGTCGGCCTGCTCATCGTGTGGCAGGCGATCCCGTTCCTGGCGTTCTCGCTCTACGCCGGTGTTCTCGGCGTTCCGCGCGACCTCTACGAGGCGGCGGGCATCGACGGCGCGACCGGCTGGCAGACGTTCCGCGCGGTGACGTGGCCGGAGATCAAGTCGCTGCTGATGATGGTGACGTTCCTGTCGACCCTGTGGGACTTCAAGGTCTTCGCCCAGATCTGGGTCTTCAAGGAGGGCGGCCCGAGCGGTGAGAGCACGACGCTCGCCGTGCTGCAGTACCTGGAAGGCATCGCGAAGAGCCACTTCGGCGTCGCGGCCGCGATCAGTGTGCTGATGATGATCATCCTCGGCCTGATCACGTTCCAGTACCTGCGCAGGCTGCTGCAGACCGAGGAGGGCAAGATCTGATGCTCAAGAAGTCTGCCGCGAACGTCGCGGGCCTCGTGCTCGCGCTGTTCTTCCTCTTCCCGACGTACTGGATGATCACGTCCGCGTTGAAGCCCAAGGGCTCGACGATCACGTCGGACTACGACCTCGTCCCGCTCTCCGTGACGATGTCGAACTTCGTGACCGCGTGGTCGAAGCCGGGCTTCCTGTCCTCGCTGGGCAACAGCCTCATGGTGACGCTCACCGCGGTGCTGGCCTCGATCATCGTCGGCATCACGGCAGCGGTCGCCATGTCGCGCTTCTCCTTCCGCGGCCGCAAGTCGTTCGTGCTGCTGATGCTCGTCGCGCAGATGGCGCCGTTCGAGGCGTTGCTGATCCCGATGTTCCTGATGATGCGGGATCTCCAGCTCTACGAACACCTGACTTCCTTGGTGCTCGTGTACTTCGCCGTGACGCTGCCGTTCTGCGCGTGGACGTTGCGCGGCTTCGTGAACGGCATCCCGATCGAGCTCGAAGAAGCCGCGATGGTCGACGGCTGCGGCCGCTGGGGCGCGTTCCAGAAGGTGACTCTGCCTTTGCTGGGCCCGGGTCTCGTCGCCACCTCGGTGTTCGCGTTCATCACGGCGTGGAACGAGTTCCTGTTCGCCAAGGTGCTGATCCGCAGCCAGGACAGGGAAACCCTCCCCGTGTGGCTGTCCGGTTTCCAGACGGCGTTCGGCACCGACTGGGGTGGCGCGATGGCCGCCTCCGTGCTCTTCACCGTGCCCGCACTCGTTTTCTTCCTCATCGTCCAGCGCAAGATGGTCGCCGGTGTCACCGCCGGTGCTGTGAAGGGATGACACGTGGATCAGTTGGCCGCTGCCGTTCTGCTGCCCGGATTTCACGGAACGACCGCCCCCGACTGGTTGCTGCGGCGGGTCGCTGACGGACTCGGCGGTGTGGTTCTCTTCGGCCGCAACGTCGTCGACGACGCTCAGGTGACCGCGCTGTGCGGCGAGCTCCGCTCGGTGCGCCCGGACGTGGTGATCGGCATCGACGAGGAGGGCGGCGACGTCACGCGTCTCGACGCGGGCCGCGGCTCGGAGGTCCCCGGCAACCACGCCCTGGGCGCGGCGGACGACCTCGACCTGACCCGCTCGGTCGCCGCGTCCATCGGCTCCCGCCTCGCCAAGTGCGGGATCTCGCTGAACCTCGCGCCGTCCGCCGACCTGGTGCTGACGCTGGACGACCCGATCATCGGCGTCCGCGCGTTCGGCTCGGACCCGATCCTGGCCGCAAGGCACGTCGCCGCGTGGGTCGAGGGCCTCCAGGCCGTCGGCGTCGCGGCCTGCGCCAAGCACTTCCCGGGTCACGGAGCGTCCACTGAGGACTCTCACGAGCAGCTCCCCGTTCTTCCCCGCACGGAAGAACAACTCCGCGCCGTGGAGCTCATCCCGTTCCAGGCGGCCGTGAACGCGGGCGTCCGCTCGATCATGACCGGCCACCTCGTCGTCCCGGAGTGGGGCAGCGCTCCCGTCACGCTCAACAAGCACGCGATCGACCTGCTCCGCAACGAACTGGGCTTCACCGGCGCCGTGATCACCGACGGCCTCGACATGAAGGCGGTGGGCGGAGACCTGGCCCAAGGCGCCGTGCGCGCCCTCGCCGCCGGAGTCGACGCGATGTGCCTGGGCGGCATGGCGCTGGACGACGCCGACCTGCAGTGGCTGATCGACTCGATCGTCGCCGCCGTGAAGTCCGGCGAGCTCTCCGAAGAACGCCTGACCCAAGCCGCAGCCCGCTCCCTCGCCCTGGGCCTACCTCCGTCATCGGTGGACGCTCACGACGCTGAGATCGGTCTCACGGCTGCTCGACGTGCGGTTCAGGCACGCGGCCGGGTTAGTGTCGGTACCGACCCGGTAGTAGTCGACCTGGTCGTGGACCCGTCGATCGCGGTCGGCGACGTCCCGTGGGGCCTGGGCCCGTACCTGCGTGAAGTGCTCCCGGACACCGAGGTGATCGCCGCCCGCGACATCTCGGCGGACGAAGTTGCGAAAACCGCAGGCAGTCGCACGATTGTCGTCGTGACCCGAGACGCCCACCGCCACACGAGCGCTCGACAACTGGTAACAAACTTAACTAATCTGGATCTGGACGTCGTGCACGTCGAAACCGGCGTGCCTGGTCCAGACCTGGGCAGCGTCGCCCGCATCGACACCCATGGCGGTTCTCGGGTGAGCCTCCGAGCCGCGGCCGAGCTGATCCTGAAAGGCACCACATGACCACGCCCCAGCCAGGCCAGCACATGGCGGCGGAGATCGCGGCCCAGCCGTCGATCTTCTCTTCCTTGTACGCGAACCGTGCCGACATCGCGGCGGTCGCCCAGGTGATCCGGGAACGCGCTCCGCGCTTCGTCCTCTTCGCCGCCCGCGGCTCGAGCGACCACGCCGCGATCTACACCAAGTACCTCACCGAGATCCTCCTGGAACTGCCGGCAGGCCTGGTCTCCGCCTCCACGACGACTTTGTACGGCGCCGAGCCCGACCTCCGCGACGTCCTGCTGATCACCGTCTCGCAGTCCGGCGGCTCCCCGGACCTGCTGGAGGTCACCGCCTCCTACCGCCGCCGAGGCGCCTTGACCGTAGCAGTGACCAACACCGCCTCCTCGCCTCTGAACGCGGCCGCCGAACTCTCGGTGGACGTATCCGCAGGCGTCGAACACGCCGTGGCGGCGACCAAGACCTACTCGGCGACTTTGCTGGCCCTGTACCTGCTGATCGACGCGGTCCGAGGCGGCAACGGCGAAGCCGCCGCAGCGCTGGGTGATCTGGCTCAGGTGACGCTGGACCAGTCCACCCCGACGGTCGAAGAGGCCGTCCGCCGGTATCGCTTCGTGGACCGCGTCCTCACCACGGGCCGTGGCTACTCCTACGCCACCGCCCTGGAAGCCTCGCTGAAGCTCGCCGAGACCTCATATCTCGCAGCGCGCGCCTACAGCGGCGCCGATCTCCTCCACGGCCCGGTAGCCGCGGTCGACGGCGAGACCGCCGTTCTGGCGATCACCTCGCTGGGCAAGGGCGGCGACTCACTGCTGGACGCCCTGACCGTGGTGAACGAGCGCGGCGCAGACTTGGTGGCCGTCGGCTCAGCCTCCGAGAAGGTCCCGTCCGCGTTGTCCATCGCGATCCCGGAGACGGCCGAGGAAGTAGCGCCAATCCTGGAGATCCTCCCGGTCCAACGCCTGGCCCACGGCCTGTCACTGGCTCGTGGCGGCGACCCGGACAGCCCGCGAGGCCTGAACAAGGTCACCCGCACCCTCTAACGGGTGATTTTTTACTCACGCGGGGCCCCTACGTACCTTTCTGAGGT
>NZ_JBEXPJ010000295.1:0-5156 GCF_040611995.1 Lentzea sp. NPDC006480 | reverse complement strand
GACCTGAACTCCCTGTTCGCCGGCGGGTTCAGCCTGGACGAGATCGTTGAGGCGTTGCGGTCGGCGCAGGAGGTCAATCTCGACGATTACCTCGCTGATCTGGCAGCGCAGATCGCCGCCGATCCAGACACCGGCGGGAAGTACGACTCGATCTTCGCGGACCTGCGGCCGACCAACTTCCCCGACCGGGAGACTTGGGACGCGGCGTGGGACGCGCGTCTTCAGCAGGCTCTCCGTGAGCTCGGCGAGTTGCCCGCCGACGAGGTCGATGCGCTGCGCAGCGCCGCTCGAATCGCGACGGGCATCGACCCGGATGACAGCGTCGTAGGCGCGGTCGATCGCGAATGGCAGCACGGCCTGATCGCGCTCGTTTCGCTACAGCTAAAGGAAGACATGGTGGTCCTCGCGCCGGATGCGTGTGCCAAGGCCGCGTATGATCTGGCACGCTGGGCCACTATCGACCGGAGCGTGGCGTCGTGGGGCGTGCCGCTGACTGGGCTGCGCGGTGAGCAGCTGAACATCCCGGGCGGCGTCAGCCAGGACGGCGCGATCTCCGTGGCTCGTGGCATCGTTCAGGAGATCAGCACTCGCTTCAACGTGAACGTGGACTCCGCGCAAGGTGTGATTGCCCAGACGCATGACTATCCCTACGCGCCCGCGATGGACTATGCCGCTGTGCGTACACGGCCGTGGCACCTGGACGAGTTGCGCAGCGTGCGGGACGCGTTGGCGCACTTCGCGCCGTTGCTGGGTAACAGTCGTGCCGGCTCTACGAGAGGGCACGAGGAACAGGAGGTCCGGTCGGTCAGCGCGGTCACCTTCAGACTCGACCAGGGCGGCATCATCCCGAAGGCTGTCAGTGAGTACGTCGGCCAGTTCCACAACTTTTCGCTGTTCTCCGACGCCGAGGTCGGCGACTTCGGCGGCGGTGTGCGCGGCGTCGAATCGGCTGCCACGCGTGAGATTGCGCGCGGTGTGCTCGGCTACGTGCAGGACGTCTTCACGATCGCGTTCGATACGTGGGACGACGACGGTCGCGCGATCCTCGTGGAACACGCCGAGAAGCCGGTCGGGGGAGCGTTGACGGCGGAGGCCGACTTCATCGCGTCGATCGAAGCCAGCCGCCTCGACTTGGCCGCCTTCGCGAAGGAGTCGCCGTTGCACGCCAGGGCGATCGAGCGGCTGTCGAAGAAATATCCGGATCTGTTCGAGAGCGACAAGGACGCCGAGCGCCTGGCCGCGGAGCTTCGCAGCGAGCTGCCCGCGTTCAACGTCACGGTCCGCGCATGGACGGCGGACGGCTGGCCGAACTTCCGCAACGAGCGTCCGATCACGCAGTACGGCGCGATCAACCCGGCGGAAGACCTCGCCGAGACGGCGATGTACTACTTCATCGAGCCGGACACGCTGCGGGCGCGGGCGCCGAAACGCGCGGCATTCTTCGACGACCTGGTGCAGGGCTGGTCGCTCGAGGGCACTTCGACGCCCGCGTCGCGCAACCTCGTGGCGTCTGGTAGCCCTGGCGACTCCGAGTTCGACCAGTCGGGCCGCGTCGGCTCGACCGCTGACAGCGCCCCAGATGATGATCGCGGCGTGAGGCTCGGGACGGAGCCGAACAAGGGCACGGGGCGCACAGATGCCCACATCGAGATCGGCACACCGGTGTCGCGGAAGTCCACGGACGACGAGGCCGGGCCGCAGGTTCAGACCATGTCAGGTCCGACACAGGACACCGCGCCAGCGTCTGCGGCGCACGGCCCGAAGCGTTTCTCGCAGGTCGTCGCGGATCGCCACAAGTGGTTGTTCGTCATCAACCCCGACGATCACAAGGAGGCGCTCACGAAGTTCCCCGCGAATCCGGGTTCGTTGTATGATCATCAGCTGTCGCCTGGGTTCCAGAGGTCGATGCTCACGACGTTCGGCAGCGTCCTGGACGGCGACGTTGTGCAGGTCGAGACGCTGGATTGGTCCCAGTACGCCGAGGTGCACGCGCTGGCCACCTCGTGGACCGCTGGTCTCTTCAAGATGACCGGGGTTGGCGACAGTGTGGGTTCCTTCCCGATAGGCGAGCGCGCCCTGGCTGCCGACCTGTTGGACGAGCGGGTTCTCGGCCGGCGGTTGATCGCCACCCCGGAGGATCGCAGGGCAGCTATTGATGCGGGCGAGCAGGAGCCGCTGACCCTGCTCCGGGTGATCGACGGCATGCCGATCATCTACGCCATGTACGGGGCGGAGGACACGCCTGCCGCGGTGACTGCCATGTTCGACGACTTCCGTACGGCTGTCGACAACGCGCGGGATGACTCGGATCGTCTTCTTCACGCGATCGGTCAACTCGTGCGGAGACTGCACGTTCTCCACCCCTTCTTGGATGGGAACGGGCGGGTGAACATCTTCGTGCTGATGCAGCGTTTGCTGTTGGAATACGGATTCCGCCCGGTCGTTCACTCGGACCTGAACTCCCTGTTCGCCGGCGGGTTCAGCCTGGACGAGATCGTTGAGGCGTTGCGGTCGGCGCAGGAGGTCAATCTCGACGATTACCTCGCCGACCTGGCGGCGCAGATCGCCTCCGACCCCGACAGCGGCTCCAGAAACGACTCCGAGCTGGAACTCGGCCTTCCGGCGCCGATGCAGTCCACGCCGGACACCGGCAGGGACTATGACGCGATCTTCGCAGGCCTGCGCCCGTCGAACTTCCCCGACATAGGGACGTGGAACGCGGCGTGGGACGCGCGTCTGGAGCAGGCTCGCGATGACCTCCGGGCGGTGCCCGCCAGTGAGGCCAAGGCGTTGCGCAGCGCCGCTCACATCGCGACAGGTGTCCCCCGCGCCGCACTGTCCGGAGTAGGCCCGTATGAAAGCACCGTGGGCTCGATCGCCCGCAAACGGCTGCGCGGCCTGATCGCGCTCGTCTCGCTGCAGCTAAAGGACGACGCCACCCTCCCGGCTGATGTACGCAAAAAGGCCGCTTACGATCTGTTCAGCTGGGCCATGATCGTCTGGTGCCTGACGTCGCCGGGCGTGTTGCTGACGCGCCGCGGTGAGCAGCTGAAGATCCCGGACGGCGTCAGCCAGCGCGCCGCGATCTACGAGGCTCTCGACATCGTCCAGGAGATCAACACCCGCTTCAACGTGAGCGTGCACTCCGTGCAAGGTGTGGCGGCCCAAACGCATCAGTATCCCGATGTGCCCGCGATGGACTACGACGCAGTGCGTACACGGCCGTGGAGCCTGGATGAGCTACGCGGGGTGTTGGCTGCGTTGAGGCATTTCGCGCCGTTGCTGGGTGGCCGTCGCGCCAACTCCACGCGCAGGCTCGAGGAACAGGAGATCCGGTCGGTCAGCGCGGTCACATTCAGCCTCAACGACGACGGCATCATCCCGAAAGCTGACGGCGAATACGTCGCCCCGTTCCGCAACTTCTCGCTGTTCTCCACCGGTGAGGTCAGCGACTTCGGCGGCGGTGTGCGCGGCATCGAATCGCTTGCCACGCGTGAGATTGCGTACGGCCTGCTCGACTACGTGCTGGATGACTTCATGGTCGCGTTCGGTACGTGGCACGCCGACGGTCGCTCGATCCTCGTGGAACACGCCGAGGAGCCGGTCGGGGGAGCGTTGACGGCGGTGGGCGATTTCATCGCGTCGATCGAGGCCGGCCGCGATGACTTGGCCGATTTCAGGAAGCGGTCGCCGAAGCACGCCGGGGCGATCAGTCAGCTGTGGATGAAATTTCCGGACCTGTTCGAGAGCGATAAGGACGCCGAATATCTGGCCGCGGAGCTGAGCGAGCACCTGCCGGCGTTCAACGATGAGGTTGGGGCGTGGACGGCGGACGGCTGGCCGAACTTCCGCAACGAGCGTCCGATCACGCAGTACGGCGCGACCGACCCGGCGGAAGACCTCGCCGAGTCGGTTAAGTACTACTTCCTCGACCCTCAGGCGTTGCGAGAGCGGGCGCCGCAGCGGTTCGCTTTCCTCGACTCGCTCGTGCAGAGCTGGTCACTCGACAGCACTGCCAGGCCGGGCGAACTCGTGGCGTCCGGCAACCCCGATAACCGCAGCGACTCCGACTCGGATTCCAACTCGCGCTCCGAACCGGGCGATCCGGACGGCTTTGACGATCATGACAGCAGCGATGGCGACCGCGACTTCGACGAGGACCGGGATTCGCAGCACGGAGACAAGCACGAGTCCGATGTGGACGACGAGCAGAGCGAGGGCATGAGCCGTGCTGGCACCCACATCGAGATCGCCGCGCCGATGTCGCGGAAGCCCGCGGACGGCGGCGAGGCCAGGCCGCAGGTCCCGGCCATGGCCGATCCCGATCGGGACACCGCGCCAGCGAGTACGGTGCACGGGCCGAAGCATCGATACTTCTCACAGGTCGTCGAGGATCACCAGAAGTGGTTGTTCGTCATCAACCCCAACGATCACAAGGAGGCCCTCAAGAAGTTCCCCGCGAATCCGGGTTCGTTGTATGACCACCAGCTGTCGCCTGGGCTCCAGAAGTCGATGCTGACCGCGTTCGGCAGTGTTCTGGACGGCGACGTTGTGCATGTCGCGACGCTAGATTGGCCCAAGTACGCCGAAGTGCACACGCTGGCCACCTCGCGAACCCCTGGTAACTTCGCACTGAGCGGAGATGATGGGGTCACGTGGGTTTCCTTCTGGATGGGCGAGCGCGCCCTGGCTGCCGACCTGTTGGACGAGCGGGTTCTCGGTCGGCGGTTGATCGCCACTCCGGAGGATCGCCGGGCTGCCTTGGATGCGGGTGAGCAGGAGCCGTTGACCCTGATCCTGGAGATCGACGGCATGCTGAGGGTCGACGCCATCTGCAGGGCGGAGGACACGCCCGCCGTGGTGAATGCCATGTTCGACGACTTCCGTACGGCTGTCGACAACGCGCGGGATGACTCGGATCGTCTTCTTCACGCGATCGGTCAACTCGTGCGGAGACTGCACGTTCTCCACCCCTTCTTGGATGGGAACGGGCGGGTGAACATCTTCGTGCTGATGCAGCGTTTGCTGTTGGAATACGGATTCCGCCCGGTCGTTCACTCGGACCTGAACTCCCTGTTCGCCGGCGGGTTCAGCCTGGACGAGATCGTTGAGGCGTTGCGGTCGGCGCAGGAGGTCAATCTCGACGATTACCTCGC
>NZ_JBEXPJ010000294.1:0-5241 GCF_040611995.1 Lentzea sp. NPDC006480 | reverse complement strand
ATCGACGCGCGTCGAAGCCTACTTCACGTGCAAAGGGCATCGACGATGTCGCGCGGCGACCTCACATCCTTCGCTGTTGCAATGCCGAAGGCGTCGTGCCGATGGTCTTATGTATATGGGCTGCAATTGTGCAGGTATTGCGTCGATCTGTGACGTTATCTCGCCTTGTTTTGCGCGATCTGTTGGAATCGAGGTACTTGGTTGGCCTCGCGTTGTAGTGTGATGACACGCCCAGGTAAGTTCAAAAGTTCAAGCGTTATCGGCGCTAAGGCCTGAGAAAACCCTTACTATTGTGGGGTGTGGAGTGTCTGAAGTGGGCCGTAAGCTCGAACAGCAGGCCGAGGAAGTAAATGTAGCGGCCGGGGGCTGAGTAGAATCTGGACGAGATTGCGGGTGGTATCTATCACGGACCGGGCGAACCGATGCCGTAGCCGCGGAAGTGATCTGTTAAGTTCATAACGCCCAAGAGATGGTTTTGTGCGGTCGAAACCGATGCTTTCGGCTCAGGTGGAACTTGTGCGAATATGGCCGGGGTTCGGAAGGTTCAGGCTAATAGTTGCCGCCTTCCGCTGGCGATGTTGAAACTCACCTCACCCGCGACGGCCTGGGCCGGGGTGACCCGGCGGATGACGCCGAGGTGCGGGCTGACGTGCCGGACCAGCTTCGCGTAGGTCTCCTCGACCGGCACCACCCGTGAACCCGCTGGCGCCGTTAGTTCTCCGGCGGCGGCACCGAGTTCGACGCGAACTCGGCGGTGAGGTCGAGTCCATTGCGGCTGGTCTGCACCGCGGTGCCGTCTGCGGCGATCCGCATCGCCACGCGGTAGCCGTCCAGCTTGTACTCGTACGCCACTGCGGGCCCTCTCGCGGGCGGCCACCGTCGGGCTTGGCGAGCATGGGTTCG
The DNA here is from genome assembly GCF_040611995.1 of Lentzea sp. NPDC006480. Lineage (NCBI taxonomy): Bacteria > Bacillati > Actinomycetota > Actinomycetes > Pseudonocardiales > Pseudonocardiaceae > Lentzea > Lentzea sp. NPDC006480. The sequence goes on along the minus strand of NZ_JBEXPJ010000294.1, from coordinate 4,338 downwards.
ATCCAAACAGGAACGGAGTCTCGTGACACAGGCATGGCGACCTCCGCTCCCAGGGACGATGCCCAGTCGCCAGGAAGCTGAAGGTAACCCGATCGGCCTAACTTCGCGCGTCATCGCCGACCGGGATCGCCGTGTCAACTAGAGCTTCCGTAGCACGTGGAACGGCACTAACTGATCGACCACGTGCAGCTTGTCGGGGCGCCCGTCGGCATAGCCGATCTCGTAGTTGACGATCCCGAGCCAGTCGCCTTCGACGCTGGGGAAGCGTCCGTGGAGCCGCCCTTTCACTGAGCCGGTCAGGTCCAGGCCGGTGGGGATGACGTGCCTCTCGGCACCAGGCCTGCGGGCGAACAGGAGATCCAGTTGCACCTGGACGCCGGTGAGCACAGCTCTGCGGCCGTGGACGTCATCGCCCTCCCAGACTGTGAACGGGCTTCTAAGCATGGCGGCCGTCTCTCGAAGTCAGCGCTGACTGAAACCGTCGCAGGACGAGCTCGAAGTACAGCTCCTCGGACAGTTCGGCTCGATCAGGAGCGGGCGCCGTGGTGGTCAGCCGCCAGAAGTGATCAGCGCTGTCGGTGGCGCAAGCCAGGCAGCTGATGCGGGCCTCACCGTCCTGCACGACCGCACGGAACTCGGAGTGGCCGAGGGTGTGCCGGCCGAGCTTGCATCTCGCCGGCAAGAGGGCGACCAGCTGGCCGGTTGAGTCGTACCTGTAGGTGAGGTTGCCGTCCATTTGGGACGGTTCGAGAAGCTGCCGGTCCATGCGTCTTCGAGACGCTTCCGCTTCTCGCTGAGTTGCGCTGCCAGGGGCATCAGAGCCAAAGCAGGGACATACCGGGCCGGCCGAGACTGAAAAGAGGACAGCAGTGCCAGAATCTCCTCGCAGGTCTCCGTCGCTGTAATCGCCAACTCAGCGTCAATTGCGTCCATTCCGGCACCGTAACGTCCGCTTAGCGCCGACCATGTTTGGGCGTATCTCCGATCCGGCGATCCGCTGGAGTGCCCCGCTCCGTCACTTAGCCCAGTCCCTTGCCCGGTCTCTGCACGGAGGCCGCCGTCCCTGTCTTTCACCTGTTCGGGCGGGCGACAGCACCGGCTGGTGGATTCGTCGGCGTGCCGACGGTCCGACGCCACTGCTGTGCGGTGATCGTGTCCGACGTGAACCTTGAACCGCGTGGCACTGCCCACAGCTACGAAGTGCTCGGCCGGCTGATGGTCGCCTTGTTTGAATCCGGTGCGCCGGGCGCACTCGAAGGAGCGCAGGCGTTCAGGTTCTGGGAGACGCTGCAAGGTGGGTTCTCCCTGACCTGGGACCGCGGCCCTCATGCTGACGAAGTTGCCGACGAGTTGCTCGAGATCGCAGCAGACGACGACCGGACCCACGTGCTACGCCCAGGCGACGTAGTGCTCGTCCACAATGGCGTCGCTGACCCGAGCCGATACACCACCATCGACATCCAGAACGTGCGGATCCTGATCCGCCCGCACGACACCATCGGCCGTCAGGCCGCACTGTCCGAGGCGTTCGCGGCAGCGCCCGCCACCTGAGCCCTGGCGTGCACTCGAACCAGGGCTAGGTCGGCAGCAGGTGCATCGACCTAGCCCGGTGTCGAAGTTGCGATCACACGTTGATCGAGCACGGCCGACAGGCGGCTGTCAGGCGAACGGCTCGAAGGACACCGCGCCGGAGTCTTGCTGAACCTTGATGAGGCCGGGGACATCGTTGCGGCTGCGCAGGGCGATCTCCTGAACCAGCGCTATCGCGACAGTCCTGCGTTCTTCTTCGTCGCCGCTGTAGATGCCGTACCAGTGTGTTTCAGTGAACCATCGGTCGTCGCTGAGCTTTTCGATGTTGCCCAGAGCGGTCGCGGTGTTCACGCTCATGGTTGGCTTGTTCGTCTCGACATGCACGATCTGATCGGCCCGTACCAGGCCTTGATGAGTCTCCACCCACAGGTCAGAAGCAGCCATGATCACTACGCTACCCATGGGCCTGACCGGAGTAGTTGCCCTTGCGTGCTCGACAACGGTTGCGACGAGCGGCTCCGCGTGCTGGTCGAGTAAGCGTGCCGCGCAAACGGTGCACGACTCTCCCGTTATCGTCCGGGCATGAGCGCAGACCGACCTGACGAAGCGTTCGCCTTGGCTGTCGTTGGCCGGGTGCTCGGCGTGAACGTTGAGGAGTACGACGTCGACGGACGGCAGGCAGCGGTAGATGCGCTGTTGCACTACCCAGACGGCAGGATCGCCGCGCTGGAAGTGTCGTCGCTCGGGCCGGTCGACGAGGCGCGAATCATGAATGTCCTCGACAAACAGGGGCACAAACGAACCATCAAGGGACTCTCTAGCTGCTGGATGACCCAAGTTCCGCGGGACTTCCACCCCGGGAAGTTCCGCCTACTTGAGGGAGCTCTCCTTCACTGCGATGACCGTGGCATCACTGACCTCAAGGATGCTGTCGAGACGAGCGCAGCGGCTGCTGAACTGGTCGATCTTGGGGTGCGAGGCGTCGCGACAATGGAACAGGTCAAAGATGCCCCCATCGTTTGGGTCATCCCTGCGCCCATCGGAGGCTTCACCGGAACCGGAGGCCTTGATCTCGCCGATGTCGTAACGGCCGCGCTTCTCGACGAGAAGATGACCGGCAAGATCGAGAAGCTAGCGGCATCTGGTCATGACGAGCGACACCTGTTCCTCTCCGTAAGACCGCTGGCCTTCAGCTTCGCCGTCTACGACAACTTGTGCTTCGGTGGCCCACTGCCAACTGAACCGCCGAAACTTCCAGGAGGACTGTCGGAGCTGTGGCTCGCAAGTGGCTTCAAAGAAGGCGGAGTAGTCCGGGCGATCGCCGGCCACGCGTGGCGAAGAGAGCACCCGTTCGATTGACCAGTGGTTGCGTTAAGGCGGGGCTGATCGGTGCGCAGAGTGCTGACGCCGCGAGAGGTGCAGCGCCGCCTTAGCGCAAGCTGGTTGGTAACTGCAGGTCTGTAAGTGCGAACGACAGCCGCGGCTTCGCCAGGCCGCTACCCCAGGCCGCTCAGCACGAGCTTGATGGTGCTAAGCACGACACGTTCGGCGGCGTCGATGACCTGCCGGACTGGCCGGTACGTGCCGAGGTCGGTGGCTCGGCCTGTCCAGTAGCCGTCGAGTTCGTCCTGCGGAATGAGCTCCAGCGCTAGCTGACGTAGATACTGGTCAGGCGACCCGTTATCCAGCTCGGTCCACGGCAGGAAGACACCAGCATCGCGTCGCTCCACCGCTTTCACATGCAGCCTCCCTGTAAAGGCTGCACACGCCCTGTACTGCCGGTACAGGTGCTCTGAGATGTGCGGCCTGATCATGCTCACGCGCAGCTGAAGGCGGTCCACGTCGTCGGCGTGCTGCCACATCGTGAGGTTCCCGAGCGACGCGCGAAGGCTAGGTCGTGTGATGGCGTCGGGATACTCCGAGTCCACTAGGAGGTCGTATAAGTACTCGACGCCTCCCATCAGGCGTCGCTGCTCAACCAGGCAGCTCCAGACTTCGTTCACTGCCCGGACGCGTTCCTCATGGACGATGCTGTTTGTGAACAGGCGCCTGACGTCGCCCGAGTTTGCCCTGATGCTGGCGGCGCCCCGGCGGATGAGGATGTCCCCCGAGCGGAAGGTTGGCTGCTTGTCTGTGGTCTGGCCCTCTATCGCCGCTAGCACGGGTTGGGCGAAGCGCCGTCGAAAGTGGACTATCCCGTAGCGCTTCTCCTCGTTGGTGCCGGGCTCGACCAGCGTGTGCTCAGCCGCCACGACGATGAAGTCGCCGTCGATGTACTTCTCAAGCGCCTTGCGGATTGCTGTGGTGTCGATCTTCTCCGTGGTCGTTAGACCGACGTGCTCGTAGTCCTTCGCCACCCCGACGATGATCGTCCCGCCCGCCGGCAAATTGCAGAAGGCAAGTGCGTCCTTGGCAAGGCTGACCCTTGCAGCGTTGACGGAGAGGTCATTCAGGGTGGCCTTGAAGTCCCACTCGTCGCCTTCCCCGCGCACGTGCACGAGCTGCTCGAATGCCTGGCGTGAGATCGGATCCTGGTACTCAGCGACGTCCTGAGATCGCTGGCCAGACGCACTCGTCATTGATCGGTCCCTCCTGTATCCGGTGAAGCAGACGTTCACCCTCGCGGTGGTCATCTCCGCCGAGGGGCTCCAACAGGTCGTCCGTGGTCGCTGAAGGACCGGTCTGGATGATCCGTACGGGCGTGGTCAGCCCGGCCGGACGTGGGAGCAGAGGTGGCGCTGCTGATAGCCGCCAGGCACTCCGGTGCCGACGACCGTCCAGAACGCCTGCGACTCTGTGAGGTGGCCG
>NZ_JBEXPJ010000293.1:2500-5286 GCF_040611995.1 Lentzea sp. NPDC006480 | reverse complement strand
AAGTTCGGCGGCGACCTACTCTCCCACACCGTAACCAGTGCAGTACCATCGGCGCAGAAGGGCTTAACTACCGGGTTCGGAATGGGACCGGGTGTTTCCCCAACGCTATAACCACCGAAACACTATGAAATTACAACCAGCAACCCCGCGGGGTCGCGATCGGTCCTGGTTGTTCTTCCAGAACCGCACAGTGGATGCGTAGCATTTTTGTAACAAGTCCTCGGCCTATTAGTACCAGTCAGCTCCAACCGTTACCGGTCTTCCACCTCTGGCCTATCAACCCAGTGGTCTAGCTGGGGGCCTTAACTCACGAAGAGTGGGATACCTCATCTTGGAACGAGCTTCCCGCTTAGATGCCTTCAGCGGTTATCCCTTCCGAACGTAGCCAACCAGCAATGCTCTTGGCAGAACAACTGGCACACCAGCGGTCCGTCCGTCCCGGTCCTCTCGTACTAGGGACAGCCTTCCTCAAGTATCCTACGCGCGCGGCGGATAGGGACCGAACTGTCTCACGACGTTCTAAACCCAGCTCGCGTACCGCTTTAATGGGCGAACAGCCCAACCCTTGGGACCTACTCCAGCCCCAGGATGCGACGAGCCGACATCGAGGTGCCAAACCATGCCGTCGATATGGACTCTTGGGCAAGATCAGCCTGTTATCCCCGGGGTACCTTTTATCCGTTGAGCGACCACGCTTCCACAAGCCATGGCCGGATCACTAGTTCCGACTTTCGTCCCTGCTCGACCCGTCAGTCTCACAGTCAAGCTCCCTTGTGCACTTGCACTCAACACCTGATTGCCAACCAGGCTGAGGGAACCTTTGAGCGCCTCCGTTACTCTTTGGGAGGCAACCGCCCCAGTTAAACTACCCACCAGGCACTGTCCCTGATCCGGATCACGGACCGAGGTTAGACATCCAATACGACCAGAGTGGTATTTCAACGACGACTCCACACTGACTGGCGTCAGCGCTTCACAGTCTCCCACCTATCCTACACAAGCCGAATCGAACACCAATACCAAGCTATAGTAAAGGTCCCGGGGTCTTTCCGTCCTGCCGCGCGTAACGAGCATCTTTACTCGTAATGCAATTTCGCCGGGCCTGCGGTTGAGACAGTCGAGAAGTCGTTACGCCATTCGTGCAGGTCGGAACTTACCCGACAAGGAATTTCGCTACCTTAGGATGGTTATAGTTACCACCGCCGTTTACTGGCGCTTAAGTTCTCAGCTTCGCCCCGAAGGACTAACCGGTCCCCTTAACGTTCCAGCACCGGGCAGGCGTCAGTCCATATACATCGTCTTGCGACTTCGCATGGACCTGTGTTTTTAGTAAACAGTCGCTTCTCGCTGGTCTCTGCGGCCGTCTCGCCCTAGCCCGTAAAGAGCTTCAAGCGCTACGGCCCCCCTTCTCCCGAAGTTACGGGGGCATTTTGCCGAGTTCCTTAACCACAGTTCGCCCGATCGCCTCGGTATTCTCTACCTGACCACCTGTGTCGGTTTGGGGTACGGGCCGCGTGAAAGCTCGCTAGAGGCTTTTCTCGGCAGCATGGGATCACTCTACTTCGCCTCAATCGGCTACGCATCACGTCTCAGGATATGTGCCTGGCGGATTTGCCTACCAGACTCCCTACACGCTTGCACCAGTACTACCACTCACTGGCGGAGCTACCCTCCTGCGTCACCCCATCGCTTGACTACTACAAGTTCAGGTCCCGCGCTCCACTTGCTCCTAGATCCCGAAGGATTTTCGGAGGGCTTCGGGCGGTTAGTATCACAAGGTTCATCATGGGCGCGTTCACACGGGTACGGGAATATCAACCCGTTGTCCATCGACTACGCCTGTCGGCCTCGCCTTAGGTCCCGACTTACCCTGGGCGGATTAGCCTGGCCCAGGAACCCTTGGTCATCCGGCGGACGAGTTTCTCACTCGTCTTTCGCTACTCATGCCTGCATTCTCACTCGCATAGCGTCCACGGCTGGATTCCTCCGCCGCTTCAACCGCTACACGACGCTCCCCTACCCATCCCGAGATTAACTCGAAATGACACAGCTTCGGTGGTGTGCTTAAGCCCCGCTACATTGTCGGCGCAGGACCACTTGACCAGTGAGCTATTACGCACTCTTTAAAGGGTGGCTGCTTCTAAGCCAACCTCCTGGCTGTCTGTGCGACCCCACATCCTTTCCCACTTAGCACACACTTAGGGACCTTAGCTGGCGTTCTGGGCTGTTTCCCTCTCGACTACGAAGCTTATCCCCCGCAGTCTCACTGCCGCACTCTCACACCACGGTATTCGGAGTTTGGTTGATTTCGGTAAGCTTGTAGGCCCCCTAGACCATCCAGTGCTCTACCCCCGCGGTGAAACATACGACGCTGCACCTAAATGCATTTCGGGGAGAACCAGCTATCACGGTGTTTGATTGGCCTTTCACCCCTAACCACAGCTCATCCCCCAGGTTTTCAACCCTGGTGGGTTCGGGCCTCCACGCGGTCTTACCCGCGCTTCACCCTGGCCATGGCTAGATCACACCGCTTCGGGTCTAGACCACGCGACTCAAGCGCCCTATTCAGACTCGCTTTCGCTACGGCTACCCCACACGGGTTAACCTCGCCACGTAGCACTAACTCGCAGGCTCATTCTTCAAAAGGCACGCCGTCACCCCTAAAGGCTCCGACGGATTGTAGGCACACGGTTTCAGGTACTATTTCACTCCCCTCCCGGGGTACTTTTCATCTTTCCCTCACGGTACTAGTCCGCTATCGGTCACCAGGGAGTATTTAGGCTTAG
>NZ_JBEXPJ010000292.1:0-5344 GCF_040611995.1 Lentzea sp. NPDC006480 | reverse complement strand
GTCTGGTTCAGCGCCTCGGCATCGTCGCCCCACATGACCTCGCGCACGCCTTGGAGGTGCTCCAACACCTCATCCAACGCCGACGCGAACACCGGGAACGACTCGTACAACTCACGCCCCATGCCCAGCCGCTGCGCCCCTTGCCCGGAGAAGACGTACGCGAGCGGCTTCCCGCTCACCTCGCCCCGGGCGACGACCTGCCCGCCGAGCACCACGGCCCGGTGGTCGAACTGGGTTTTCAACGCGAGCGAGAACCCGATGTCCCGCGGATCGCCGGCCAGCTGCAGCACACGCTCGACCTGGGCGTCCAGCGACGTCGCCGACTTGGCCGACACCAGCCACGGCACCACGCCGCCCACCTGGGTCGCCTGGCCCGCGGGAATCGCCTGGCCCACCGGGACCGCCTGACCCGGCTGGATCACCTGGCCCGCGGGGATTGCCTGGCCCGCGGGGATTGCCTGGATCGATCCGGATTGGCCGGCCCCCTGGGGGGAGATACCCCCCATCCCAATCATCTCAGGCAGGTCTGACAGTTCCGGGGCCTCGAGGATGACGTGGGCGTTGGTGCCCGAGACGCCGAACGACGAGACACCGGCGCGGCGCGGGCGGGACACGGACGGCCAGGAGGTGGCTGAGGTGACGAGGGTGATGTCGCCTGCTGCCCAGTCCACGTGGGTCGAGGGCTCGTCGACGTGGAGCGTCGCGGGGACCAGGCCGTGCTGCATGGCGTGGACCATCTTGATCACGCCGGCAACGCCCGCCGCCGCTTGGGAGTGGCCGATGTTCGACTTGATGGAGCCCAGCAGGAGGGGCTCGGAGCGGTCCTGGCCGTAGGTCGCCAGAAGCGCCTGAGCTTCGATCGGGTCGCCCAGGGTCGTGCCGGTGCCGTGGGCTTCGACGACGTCCACATCGGACACCGACAGACCCGCCGCGGCGAGAGCCGAGCGGATCACGCGTTGCTGGGACGGGCCGTTCGGCGCGGTGAGACCGTTGGACGCGCCGTCCTGGTTGATCGCCGACCCGCGCACGACGGCCAGGATGGTGTGGCCGTTCCGCAAAGCGTCGGACTGGCGTTCGAGGACCACCAGGCCGACACCCTCGCCCCAGCCCACGCCGTCAGCCGTGTCGGAGAACGACTTGCAGCGGCCGTCTGCGGAGAGACCGCGCTGGCGGGAGAACTCGACGAACGTGGACGGCGTGGACATCACCGTGACGCCGCCGGCCAGGGCCAGGGAGCATTCGCCGTTGCGCAGAGCTTGAGAAGCGAGGTGCAGGGCGACGAGCGAGGAAGAGCAGGCCGTGTCGACGGTGACGGCCGGGCCTTCGAAGCCGAACGTGTAGGAGACGCGGCCGGATGCGAACGTGCCGGCGCTGCCCATGCTCTGATAGCCCTCGAACTCGCTGCCGCTGATCACGACCGAGTAGTCCGTGTACATGACGCCGGCGAACACGCCCGTTGCGCTGCCCCGCAGGGAAACCGGGTCGATGCCGGCCCGTTCGAGCGACTCCCAGGCGGTTTCCAGCAACAGACGCTGCTGCGAGTCGGTGGAAAGGGCTTCACGCGGGGACATGCCGAAGAACGCCGGGTCGAACAGCGGGGCGTCGTGCAGGAAACCGCCGGAACGCGTGTAGGAGGTGCCGATGTGGTCAGGATCCGGGTGGTAGAGCGAGTCGACGTCCCAGCCGCGGTTGGACGGGAAGTCGGTCACCGCGTCGACGCCGTCGACCACCAGGCGCCACAGGTCTTCCGGCGACGCCACGCCTCCGGGGTAGCGGCAGGCCATGCCGACGATCACGATCGGGTCGTCGGACACCGCGGAAACCGAGACCTCGGGCACGACCGTGTCGGAGCCGAAGAGCTCGTCGCGCAGGTGTGCAGCCAGCACACCCGCGTTCGGGTAGTCGAAGATCAGGGTGGCCGGCAGGCGCAGGCCCGTGACGGAGGTGAGCTGGTTGCGGAGCTCGACTGCGGTCAGCGAGTCGAAACCGAGTGACTGGAACGCGCGGCCTGGGTCGATCTCGTCGGTGCCCGCGTGGCCGAGGACCGTGGCGACCTGGCCGCGCACGAGGTCGAGCAACGCTTCCAGCCGACCGGCTTCGTCAAGCCCGGCGAGACGGCTGGTCAGTGATGCGGCAGAGCCGGCACCGGCGGCCACCCGGCGTGCGCGGGTCTTGATCAGGCCGCGCAGCATCGGCGGGACGTCACCGCGGCCGCGCAGCACGGGGAGGTCGAGGCGCACCGGCACGGCGTTTCCGGCAGCCGCGTCGAAGAGTTCGACGCCCTGCTCGACGGTGAGGCCGGGGATTCCGGTGCGTGCCATGCGTTCCGCGTCGGCACCGGACAGCATGCCCGCGATCCACGGGCCCCACGCCAGCGACGTTCCGGGGAGGCCGGAAGCGCGGCGGTGTTCCATGAGCGCGTCGAGGAACGCGTTGGCGGCGGCGTAGTTGCCTTGGCCGGCGGTGCCGATCGTGCCCGCGACGGACGAGAACACCACGAACGCGTCGAGATTCGAGGCCAGCTCGTGCAGGTGCCAGGCGGCGTCGACCTTGGGGCGCAGCACGGTGTCGACGCGCTCGGGCGTCAACGACTCGATGATGCCGTCGTCGAGGACACCCGCGGTGTGGACGACGGCGCGAACCTCGTGCCGTGCCAACAGATCTGCGACGGCTGCGCGATCGGAGACGTCACACGCCTCGACGATCACGTTGGCGCCCAGTGCTTCCAGCTCCGCGACGTCGGCCTCGCCGCGCCGTGAGACCAGCAGCAGGTCGCGGACGTCGTGCACGGCGACGAGGTGGCGGGCGATCACCAAGCCGAGTCCGCCGGTGCCACCGGTGATGAGAACCTTGCCCTGCCACGAGAACCCGTCGTCCGGGGCCAGGCGGGCCAGGCGCGGTACGAACGCTTCACCGTCACGCCAACGGATCTGCGGCTCGTCCAGGGCGAACACCTGCGCCGGGACATCGCCATCGGACTCGACCAGCACGAAACGGCCGGGGTGCTCGGTCTGCGCCGACCGCACGAGGCCCCACACCGCGGCCGCGCCCAGGTCACCCGGACGCGTGACGAACGCGAGGCGGTCCTGGCGCTCGTCCGCGATCCACTGCTGCAGGCGCGCGAGAACCTGCGACGTCAGAGCGTGCGCGGATTCGACTGGGGAGCCTTGCGAAACGACGTGCTCGACCTCGACCTCGGCGGTCTCGGTGGGCAGCGCGACCGGCGTCCAGTCGACGTGGAACAACGCCTCGCGCGCGATTCCGGAGCCGGTCGTGATCGGGCGGGTGACGAGGGAGTCGACCGACACGACGGGCGTGCCGTTGGGATCCGTTGCCGCGACGGCGAACGACTCGCCCTGGGGACGGATGCGCACACGCAGCGCGGACGCACCGGTCGCGTGCAGCGACACGCCTTCCCAGGCGAACGGCATGCCGCCCTCGGACGCGGTCAGGTCCGCGGCGTGCAGGGCGGCGTCCAGCAACGCCGGGTGCAGGCCGTAGCGGTCGGCCTCGCCGTCGATGGCGACCTCGGCGTAGACGTCGTCGCCGAGCTTCCACGCCGCGCTCAGGCCCTGGAACGATGGCCCGTAGGCGAATCCGTTGTCCGCGAACCGCTCGTAGAACCCTTCCAGCGCAACCGCTTCCGCTCCGGTGGGCGGCCAGGTCGTGGTGTCGAAGGCGTGGGCGGTGCCGGACGCGAGGAAACCGGTGCAGTGCTCGAGCCACGGCGTGTCCGGGTCGAGGCGCGAGTAGACCGCGAGGGAACGACGCCCGGTCCCGTCGAGCGGCCCGACCGCCACCTGGAGCTGCGCCGGGGCGTCGAGGACCAGCGGCGCCGACAGCGTCAGCTCGTCGAGGCGGTCGAGGCCGAGCTCGTCGCCCGCGCGCAACGCCAGTTCGACGAAAGCCGTGCCGGGGAACAGGATCCGGCCGCCGACGACGTGATCCGCGAGCCAGGGCTGGGTCGCGACGGAGAGCCTGCTGGTGAACAGCACACCCTGCCCGTCGGCGAGTTCGACCGCCGCGCCGAGCAGCGGGTGGCCGACCGCGGTGAGGCCGAGGCCGGACGCGTCGGCGTTCTTCGCGGTCGACGGCCAGAAACGCTGCCGCTGGAACGCGTAAGTCGGCAGCGCGACCCGGTGGCCGTCCTCGTAGAACGGACTCCAGTCGACTGCCGTGCCCGCGACGTGCAGGCGGGCGAGCCCGGTGATCAGGGCCTGGGGTTCAGGACGGTCCTTGCGCAGCGTCGGGATGCCGTCGACCAGCGCCGACAGCACGCCGTCCGGGCCGATCTCCAGAAACCTCCTGTCGCCCAGGGCGGTCACGGCGTCGTGGAAGCGGACCGTGTTGCGGACGTGGCGGACCCAGTACTCGGCGTTCGCGACGTCACCCAGGCCGGGAATGGTCGGTGGGGTGAAGGTGAGGTCGCTGATGGCGGCGCGGAAGTCGTCGAGCATCGGGTCCATCAGCGGCGAGTGGAACGCGTGGCTGACCTGGAGTTGCTTGGTCTTGCGGCCCTCGAACCGCGCGACGACCGCGCGGGCTTCCTCCTCGACGCCCGCGATGACGAGGGCGTCGGGGCCGTTGATCGCGGCGATCGAGACGCCCGCGGTGAGGTGCGGGGTGACTTCGGCTTCGGTGGCTTGGAGGGCGATCATCACGCCGCCTTGTGGCAGCGCCTGCATGAGTCGCGCGCGGGCTTCGACGAGTTTGGCGGCGTCTTCGAGGCTGAAGACACCGGCGATGTGCGCGGCGGCGATCTCGCCGATGGAATGGCCGGCGAGGTGGTCGGCCTTGACGCCGAACGACTCGATCAGGCGGTAGAGGGCGACCTGGAGCGCGAAGATCGCGGGCTGCGCGTTCCCCGTCTGGTTCAACGCGTCATCGTCCCAGGCGTTCACGTCCAGGTGTTGCGCGACCTGGTCGAACGCCTCGCGGAACGCCGGGAACGCCTCGTACAGCTCGCGGCCCATGCCGGGGCGCTGCGAACCCTGGCCGGTGAACAGCATCGCCAGCTGCTTCTCGGTGGCCGTGCCGCGCGCGATCTCGGCGCCGTCGAGGAGCACCGCGCGGTGGTCGAACAGCGTGCGCGCGGCCAGCGAGCACCCGACGTCCTTCGCATCCGCCGCGACGCCGCCGAGCCGCGCGATCTGCCCGTCCAGCGCCGCCTCGGTCTTCGCCGACACGAGCCACGGCACACCGCTGACCTGGATCGATCCCGATTCGCGGGCCCCCTGGGGGGAGCCACCCCCCATCCCAATCATCTCAGGCGGGTCTGACAATTCCTGGCCGTCGGGAGTGGCGGCCGGGGCCTCGACGATCAGGTGCGAGTTGGTGCCGGAGA
>NZ_JBEXPJ010000291.1:0-5442 GCF_040611995.1 Lentzea sp. NPDC006480 | reverse complement strand
AGGTTCTCGGCGAAGACGCTGCCGATCAACCGGATCGAGGCGGGTCCGCCGGGGTTGATCAGCACGTCTACCTCGTGTTCTCGCAGCAGGTCGCCCAGTTCCGCCGCGGTGACCTGGGCGCGCCAGTTGTCGGTCTGCACGCGGAACCGCTGTGCCGGGGCCGTCGACACCAGCAGCGATGGCACGTCGTCCGGCGACGGCGCGATGATCGGCCGCCCGTCCTCGTCCAGCGCCACGTCGAACACGCTCTCCCTGATCACCGCGAACAACGCGTCCGAGTCGACTTCGCCCCGCACCAGCAGCTGCAGCGTCGCGTCCACCGGGTCCGTTGGCGATCCCGGCTGGGACGGGCGGTAGTCGGGGTTGGCGCTGAACGGCCCGACCGTGCCGTCCGCGGTGACCAGCCAGCCTCCGACAACAGCCTCTATCGGCGGCCCCTGGACCTCCACGTTTTCGGCGTCCGCCACTTCCACGTCGTCGGCGTCCTGGCCGGTGTTGTGCGCGGCGGGTTCTGGAGCCGGCCAGGCCGGGTCGATCAGGAACACCCATTGGTCATCGCCCGGCGTGGTCATGTCGCATCCTTTCGTCGAATCCTTCGTCGGCACGTCGGTGTGCCTGCCTGCCACGAAAGCCAAAAGTGCCGCCAGCTAATCCTGGTGGCCCCTCGTGTCATGGCCAGCGATCAAACACACTCGGCATCGCCGCGAGCGCCTCGGGGTTGCGGTCAACCGCGAGTATTTGCAGAGCGGTGCGCGCCGTGTTGACGCCGGCCAGCGAGGCCGCCACCAAACCCGCGACGTCCACGATGCGCACCAGCTCGGCGACAGCGTCGTTGTCGCCGTCCTTGGCCAGGTTCACGAGTGCGGTGTGTGCCGCGGCGAACCCATTCTCGGCTAGCGTCACCAGCCGGGGCACGTCCCTCGGATTCTGGTTCAGGAGCGCCTGCGCCGCGAGGGCGTTTCCGTCACGCGCCAGTCCGAACAGCGCGGAGGTCGCGGCCTCGGTGCCCGCTATGACCAGGCCCTCGATGTCCGCCGCTCGGGTCAGCTCACCGATGGCGTTGGCGCTGCCCTCCCGAGCCATCGCGCGCAGCTGCTCGCGCGCCTCGGCGACATCCGCAGACGCCAGCTCAGCGAGGGCGGGCATCTCAGTCTCGTCGCGCGACAGGAAGAGCCGCAGCGCTTCGCGGTTCCCCTGGCGGGCCAAGTCGACCAGCATCGTATGCGCGAGCTGGACGCCGGTGTCCTTCATCTTGATCAGGGCCGCCACGTCACCGCGGTCACCGCGCTCCTGGACAAGGGTCTCGCTCGCGACGACCTTCACCTTCACGCGGGCTGACTCGGCCTGGTCGGCCGTCCACGGTTCTGCGACCGCGGCGAGCTCCACGAGTCGCACGAAGTCCTGGACGGTCCAGCCCGCGGCGAGGATCGCCCCCTGCTGCTTGAACACCCACACGCGGGCGCGGACACGCTCTTCGAGTTCAGCCAGGGTGGCACTGGCGCGTTGCATCCCCTTGGCCCGCGCCTCCTCTTCGGCTTCCGCGTTCCACTCCGACAGCGCAATCGGGCCGTAGCCGGTGAGCTGCATCACCGGCAGCGGGCGATCCGGATCGCTGTGCTCGACCAGGATCTCCGCGACCAGGATCGCCAGTCGGTCGAGTTCGCTGCTGTCCGTGATCTGGCCGGCCGGCCAGAGGTCCGTCTTCGGGGCCGCCGTGTCGAAGTGGAAGACGGTGTCCAGCGCGCTGAAGTCCCACACCGGGCTCGTGCGCGCGCCCGGCCCGTCCAGCCGGACCGGCCTGCGGACCTCGCCCTGCACGTAGTCCCACTCCGCCTTGCCGGTCGTGGTGAACGGGTCGCCCTCCCCCCGCACCCGCGTCGAGTACCGCACCCAACGGGACAACCCGAACCGCCCGCCGCGCCTCTCAGTCCCCCTCCCCGGACCCGCGTCCACCAGATGCCCGTAACCGACCTCGGCCAGCACATTGAGCACCTCCTGCGACAGCCCCCTGACCCCGACCCCCTGCCTCAGCTTGTAGAGGCGTTGCCCGAGCGGGAAACGGTGCCCGCCTTCCACCGGCACCCGCATGGCCTGACTGGGCAGGCCGCGTTCGCCGGTCCCGTCCCAGGCCGGCAACAGGCCCGTGGTCATGGCGGTGGTCAGCGCCTGCAGATAGTGATCCTCAGTCCACCCGCCCTCGGGAACCGCCGGCCGCAGATGCCCGTAACCGGCCTGGTCCAGCGCCTGCCGCACCGCCTGCGTGCCCTCTCGGGACTCGCCGCCGGCAGATGCCCGTGACGGGCCTGGTTCAGCGCCTGCCGCACCGCCGGCGCGCCGCCCCTCGACCCCGGCTTCCGGCCCCGTCCTCCGCAATTCCACCACTGCGGTGATCTGATCGCGCAGGCCGGGATGTGCGATCGAGATGTGCCGCAACGTCTCCCCGACCACAAGATCCGGCTGATCGTGCCTGTCCTTCACCAGGTCCAGCAGCGTCCACAGACGCACCAAGCCGCCGTTCTCAGACACCACGGCTTGGGTGTGCTTGACCATCTCCTTGATCAGGGCGATCGTGGCGCCGCGGTCGCTGGTGGACAGCAGCTCCACACCAGGCTTCGGTTCGGACGGCGCATAAACCCAGTCCGCCTCGAGCGATCGCCGCAGCTCCGCCACATCGTCGCTAACAGACGCCGGGAAGAGGTTGAGGTGGCCACCACCGGACACCACCAGGGCAGACGAGCCCTGCCGGTCGAGCACGACTTCGGCTCCATGCGTCGCCGCGGCCACAATCGCGCCGGCAAGCGTGCCCTTCAGCGCCAAGGCGAGGTCGAAGACGACCCCGTGCGTCGCCGCGGCCACAATCGCCTCGCTCAGTGTGCCCTTCAGCGACTCGGCGAGGTCGAAGGCGAACCCGCCCGCATGGTTGAGCGCTCCGGCGAACGGCGTGACCAGCAGCGCCGGCCTGGATGTGAACTCGTCCCGCAGGTGCCCGGCGACGAGGGACGCGAACGCGGCTCCGTCCAGCCGCACCTCACCGATCGACTCGACGGTCACCACCGCGGTGTTCTGGTCGGTGTCCACCAGAACCAGGTCGAAACCACCCACTCTGGGGCCGCCCTGGGTGCGGTCGGTGCCCTGCTCAGTCAACACGACTTCCTGGACACCGGAAATCGCCAGAGCGTCGAGTACCTCGGGCGACCAGGTGCCAGTCAGGGATGGGAAGACGAGCCCGCGGCGGGTGTCGCCCGAACTCAGCGGCACCATGTGGACGTCGGCGAGAGGAAACCGCCGCTCCCGGCCGGCGGCGTCCCGCCCCGAGACCACACGCCTGTTCCAGTCCGCCACCTCCCGCAACTGCGAGTACGACACACCGCCCAGTTCCTCGGCGGCCGCGAGTCGTTCGATCGACCGCGAGTCCGAGCCGCCCAGGAGATCGGCAACGTGCGCACCGAGCTCCTCAGGCCTCGCGGCCACACTCCACGTGGTCCCCAACACCGCTTGCCCGCCGATCTGCACCGTCACGTGGGCATCGGCGTCGGCGTCGGCGCGGAGCACCTGGACCCGGAACCCGTCACCGCCCTTCGGGCGTTTCGCATCGAACGCCCGGTCCACGCCGATGACGAGGTTGCGCCACAACGCCGCCCGCTGCGCTGGCGAGATGTCGTCGGCGAAGTCCAACCGGATCTTGAGCTGCACCTCCCGCATCCAGACGCCGGGATAAACCTCGACCCGCCTGACGTCGTAACCGACCCGCCCGTCCCTCGGCTCGACGGTGTACGCCGGCACGAGGTACCGCACCTCGTCGAGCTCCGCCACGTCCACCGGCGCGGAAGCAAGCAGCGACCACAGGCCTGCCATGGTCCTCACGTCGTACCGCTTCTGTGCGACCGCGAGCAGCACCACGTCCACCACATCCGGGCCCGCCACATCCGGGCCCGCCATACTGCGGAGCTTGCGGAAGGCCGCGAGCATGGCTTCTGCGGGCGAGCGACCTATGGTCTCCTTGTCGGCGGCCGTCATCAACGCCAAGACGCGCATGCGGTCGTCCAGCGAGAACACCCCAGCGCCGCTGTTCGCCGCAGGCTGATACTTCCACCTTTGCCCGTGCGCTGCGGCCAGCTCGTCTGCCACCGCCTCCTTGTCGACGGCACCACCGAAGATCCGAACGTGTCCGCCGTCCGGAACCACCAGTTCCCCCTCGTACATCGAGGCCGGCTTCGTGCCGATCGCGACCCGGCGATTGTGGCCGAGCTCCGCCAGACTCACCTGGAGGGAGGCAGCCAGCTGCTCATGGCCCGACTCGCCTTCGCGTGGCACGGACTCGATGACCGCCAGGAAGATCACCGCGCCGTCCCGATGACCGTCGAGCGCTCCAAAGAACTGGAGCAAGTGAGCGAGCGAGAACCCGTCCACCCGGACCTCACCCACACCCGGCACGTGGATCACCGCCCGGCCGCGCGTCACCAGCACACCGACCACCAGAACGTCCCGCAAACTGAGGCCATCAGCCACAGGCGGAATCCAGTAGTAGTGCCGCTCATCCCGTCTCCAAATACGGGAATGCTGCTCTTCGACACGCACACGCACGGGCTCGGGGCGCTCCAGCCAAGATGCCAACCCCACCTCCTGGGTCTCGGGGAAGAGATCCAGACGAACCAGCAGGCCGTTGTGGCGCAGCAAACGGTGAGGCACCTGGCCCGCCGGCACGCGGACATCGCCGCCGAACAAATTCTTGACGCTGCCCAGCACGACGGGACCGGTGTTCTGCCCGCCGGGCTTGTCCTCCATGGCCCAGACGTCGGGGCCGGGCTGAGCAGCCTGGCCGGTGACAGCCTCGGTCGGCTGGGTCTGCACGAGCTGCCCGAAGACTGGTTCGGACGCGGTCGTCGCCGGCTCGGCACTGGTGGGGTCGGCGTCAGCCCGGTCGGCAGGGTCGGTGTCGGCGGGCTGGGCCTGCGCGGCGATGCCGGCCGCAGCCACGAGCGCCACCACCGCCGGATCGTCCCTACCCGCCAAGGCCAGCTCGGCCGCGATCCCGTCGACCACCTGAACGAGCACTGGGACGTGCACAGTCCCGACGGCTGGGCGCGCCGTCAGGAACCCCTCCAAGTGCCCTGCATGGGCAAGTAGCTCAAGAGCCTGCGCGATCCGCTCAACCTGGGCCTTCGCCTCAGCATCCGGCCCCGTCACGGTCGACATCACGCCGAACAACACCCGGCCTGCCGCATCACCGTCGCCCGAGCCCGTCAGCAGCACGTTGGTGACACCGAACAGGTCCACCAGGTCGTGCGCCTGAGCGAGCTCGGCCGCGCGCCGCACGGCGGAGTCGACACCGTCCTGCAACTGAGCCGCAACTACCCGCACGGCTTCTCGCATCACGGACTGGTGCGCGACCGAGCGAGCCTGGGACGCCAGCGGCTCCGCGTGAACCCGAGACACCAACGG
>NZ_JBEXPJ010000290.1:0-5734 GCF_040611995.1 Lentzea sp. NPDC006480 | reverse complement strand
GTTCGACGCCGTTCGACTCGATCGGCGTCGAACGGCACTTTTCGGGGTACGCTGCGCCGCCACCAGGGCGCGCTCCGCACAGCACCGGGGGATCATTGAGACCGCTGCACCACCGGCCGATCCTGTACACGCCGTTCGCCGTGCTGCTCGCGGCCGCGTGCACCACGAGCGCCGTCGAGAACACCGCCGGGTCGTCGCAGCTGACGACCTCGCCGTCGCACGGGGTCACCGTCCTCCCACCGCCGCCCGAGACGGTCGAGGAGGTCGTCGACGGCCGCACGGTGGGCTTGTCCAACGGCCTGAAGGCGCGCGTGATCGGGCTCGCCGCGCCGGGCGAGTGCTGGCAGGCGGGCGCGCTCAAGTTCGCCCAGGACACCTTGCTGGGCAAGCCGGTGCGCTACAGCCGCGCTTCGGAGGCGGCGATCACGTTGCGGCTGGCCAACACTCCCGACCAGACCGACTACGCCACCCTCGCGGTGAGCAAGGGCGTGGTCCGCGCCGAGAAGGACGACCCGGTCCTCACCGATCCGGAGAAGGTGGCGCAGCAGGCCGGCCTCGGTCTCTGGGGTCCGCCGTGCCAGGGCCAGGACACCAGCCCGGCGCCCGCTCCCCCACCACCCCCGCCTGCACCGCCCGCCCCGACCACCACCCCACCGCCCGCGCAGAAGGACTGTTCGGTCAGCTACCGCGTCGCCAAGACGTGGGCCGATGGCTTCCACGCCGAGCTGATCGTCCGCAACAACACGCGGAAGCCGTTCGAGCAGTGGAACCTGCAGTGGCGGTTCCCGAGCGGTCAGCGGATCAGGGAGACGTGGGGCATGACGGCCTACCAGTACGGTGCGGACGTCACGGCCATCAGCCAGGACGGCGGTGCGATACCCGCGGGCGGGCAGGTGTCGTTGCGCTTCAACGCCGGTACGTCGGGCCCGAACGTCCAGCCCAAGACGTTCACGTTGAGCGGCAAGGAGTGCTCAGTCGGCTAGTGCCCGGGCGAGGACTTCGATGGCGTCCGGGCCGGTCCGGCAGCACCCGCCGACCAGCCTGGCGCCGCGCCCGGCCCACTCCCCCGCGAGCGCCGAGAACCCGGTACCGTCACCGGTCCACGTGCGCTGGTCGGCGTCCCACTGCTCGCCGCTGTTGGGATAGACGACCACGGGCAGCCCGGTCTTGCTCGCGACGGTGACCGCGTGCGCGACATCCTCGGGCGCGCAGCAGTTCACGCCGACCGCGACCACCTCGTCGATGCCCGCGACGACCGCGAACGCCTCCTCCAGCGGCTGCCCGGCACACGTTCGGTCGCCGCGAATGCTGTAGGAGAGCCACATCGGCACGCCACTGCCCCGCACCACGTCGAGCACCGCCTCCGCCTCGTCGACGTCCGGAACCGTTTCGACGGCGAGCACATCGGGTTCGGCCTGAGCCAGCTCCTCGATGCGGGGCCGGTGGAACTCCACGAGTTGCTGCCGGGTCAGCCCGTACCGGCCGCGGTACTCCGAGCCGTCCGCCAGCATCGCGCCGTACGGTCCGACCGACGCCGCCACCCAGCGTGGTCCGTCCACATCGGAGGCAGCGGACCGGGCCAGTGCGACGCTGGAACGCAACAGCCGCGCGGTCTCGTCCGCGCCGACTCCCTGCCGGGCAAAGCCTTCGAACGTGACCTGGTAGCTCGAAGTGATCGCGACCTCGGCACCCGCGCGGTAGAAGGCCAGGTGTGCGTCACGCACGGCGTCCGGTTCGGTGAGCAGCAACCTGCCCGACCACAACGCGTCGGACAGGTCGTGCCCGGCCAGCTCCAACGCCGTCGACATGCCGCCGTCGAGCACCACCACTTTGCGCGCCAAGGCATCCGCGAGTTCCACTCCGCGATCCTACGTCCGCGCCGCACGACCTGCGGTTCCGCCGCGTCGGTCAGCTCGACGAGGCCGCCCCGTAGCGAGCCGTGGCCAGCTCCGGGGTGCTGACGCGCCGGGACAACCGCGGCGGCAGCAACAGCAGGGGTGGCACCGCGCGCCCCTCCAGCTTGCCCACCAGGAGCTCCACGGCGTGCCGGCCGAGCTCGTCCACCGGCAGCCGCACCGACGTCAGCGGCGGCGTCACCTGCTCGGCGATCTCGTCCGGGCAGATGGCGACCACGGCGACGTCGCCGGGCACCTTGCGCCCGGACGCGCGCAGGCACGAGCTCACCCAGCCGAGCGCCGCGTCGTTGTGCACGACCAGCGCGGTCATCGCCGGGTGCGCGCGGATCAGCGCCTGGACGGACCTGAGCACCGACTCGTAGTCCTCCTCCGCGGGCATGGCCGTGGTGGCGATGCCGCGGCGCATGGCGGCCGCGCTGAACCCGGCCATCGCGCGGTGGGCGAAGCCCGTGTTGCGCCGGTAGACCGCGCTCGGGGCGCCGAGGAAGCCGATCGAGCGGTGCCCGAGGTCGGCGAGGTGGTCGACGCACTTCGCCCCGGCCGCCTCGAAGTCGAGGTCGACGCAGGTGAGGCCCTTCGTCGCCGCGGGATGTCCGATGAGGACGGACGGCTTCGCGAGGTCCCGCAGCACGGGCACCCGTTCGTCGTCCATCTCCACGTCCAGCACCAGGAAACCGTCGGCCTGGGCGTTGTCCGCGGCTCTGCGCAGGCCGGGCCCGCCGTCCTCGGCCGTCATCAGCAGCACGTCCATGTCGTGCCTGCGCGCGGACGTCACGGCCGCCGTGACGAACCGCATCATCACCGGCAGGTGGAGCCCGGCGCGCAACGGCAGCACCAGCCCGATCACGTTCGACCGGCTGGCGTTCAGGGCGCGCTCCCCCGCGTGCGGGAGGTAGCCGAGCGCCCTGATGCTCTCGCGCACCCTCGACTTGGTGTCCGCCGAGATCGACCGCTTGCCCGTGAGCACGTACGAAACAGTGCTCGGGGCGACCCCTGCATGCCGCGCTACGTCCGCGATGGTGACCACACCGACCCCTCTCGCGAACCCACATCACCCGATGCGTTCCCGACACGATAGGGATCACGTTCAGGTGAACTCAAGGGTAATGTTCGCGTTAACATTGCTGGTGAAACGTGGTCCAGACGAATCGTGTCGTCTGGAAAGTTCCTGAACAGAGGCTTCTTGCAGCTCAACGGAGTTTCGCACCCCCGCTCCGTGCCGTACCGGCGGCGGCACGGAGCGTGAGCACGTTCACATGGGAAGCTCACCCGAAGGCCGCGGCCAGTGCGCGGTACGCGGGTTTGGGGGCGAACGCCTCGTCGAACGGCAGCGCCGCCCCCTGGCCCGGGAACACCGACGGGATCCACGAGTGCTTGTCGGACAGCGACCACGTGGTGATCCCGACGCACCGGGCCACCGCCAGACACGCCCGTGCCACCGCGCTGTAGTCGGACGCCTGGGTCGCGAGCTTCGCGGAGTCCGCGGGCAGCGTCATCCGCACGTCCAGCTCGGTGATCGCGACGTCCACACCGAGGTCCGCGAACCGTTGCAGGTTCTGCTGCATGGACGAGGGCACGCCGCCCAGCAGCAGGTGCCCCTGGAACCCGACGCCGTCGATCGGCACGCCCTGCTGCTTGAACGACCGCACCAGCTCGTACACGGCGTCGCTCTTCGCGCCGAGCCCGTCGGTGTTGTAGTCGTTGTAGTACAGCTTGGCCTCCGGATCGGCGGCCCGGGCCGCTCGAAACGCCTCCGCGAGGTAGCCGTCGCCGAGCTTCTGCTGCCAGAACGACTGCCGCCGCGTGCCGTTCTCCTCGAACGCCTCGTTGACGACGTCCCAGGCGAACACCTTGCCGCGGTAGTGCCCGGCCACCGCCGCGATGTGGTCGAGCATCGCCTGCCGCAGCTGGTCGGCCGGCAGGTCCTGCACCCATTGCGGCGTCTGGTTGTGCCACACCAGCGTGTGCCCGCGCACGCGTTGGCCGGCGGCGACCGCACCCGCCCAGATCCGGTCGCCGCCGGTGAACGTGAACTGCCCGCGAGAGGGTTCGGTGGCATCCCACTTCAGCTCGTTGCCGACGGTGATGACACCGGCCTCGCGTGCGGTCAGCTCACGGTTCTGCGTGTCCTCCAGCTCGGACACGGTCATCGCGCTGCCGAAGTACTTCCCCCTGGTAGCGGCTAAGTCCCGCAACGGTTTGGCCGCACTCGGCCCGTTGCACAGCTTGCCGTTGAGCTGGAACTCCGGCGGCGGGTTGTTGGCGCCGCTGTAGGTCGCGTTGAACCCGAGGCCCGACACGGTGGCGCCGGGCGCGATGGTCCGGTTCCAGTCCAGCGCCGTCGCCGAGGTCTGCGTCCAGGTGGCGTTCCAGCCGTTGGAGATCCTCTGGTTGCCGGGGAAGGCGAACGTCAGCGTCCACCCGTTGATCGGTGTGGTCCCGGTGTTCGTGATCGACACCGCGCCGGTGAACCCGGAACCCCAGTCGTTCGGCACGCTGTAGGCGACCTTGCACGGCCCGGACGGCTCAGGCCCCGGTCCCGGTCCTGGTGGTGAGCCACCGAGGTACGGGTCGAGGTAGGCCTGCTTGGTCGTGTTGACGGTTGTCCAGTCGTCGTTCAGGATCCCGCCGGTGTCCCCGGAGTTGGGGTTCCACGACCAGAACGCGAAGCTGAAGCCGTTGTTCAGGTACTCCAGCAACGTCTTCAGCCACACCCGATCGCGCGGATCGGCCAGGGTGGTGCCGAACTCGCCGAGCCACACCGGCGCGACGTTGTTCTTCACCAGATAGCCCCAGTTGCGGTCCCAGATCCCGGCCAGGTTCGACGGGAACGCCGGATCCTTGAACCACGACTGCTCGTACACCGAGGTCGCGTAGTCGTGCGCCGAGTAGACGAGCCGGTTGGCCACGTTCAACCGCACGGGCGCCGCCGCCGCGCCCTGCAGGTTGCCGCCCCACCAGTAGTCGCCGCTGACACCCTCGACGATGATCAGCCAGTTCGGGTTCGCCGCGAGCACCGCGTTGCCCGCGCGTTCCGCGGCCAGCCGCCAGTCCCTCGACACGTCCCCGCAACCCCAGCAGGCCGGGTCGTGCGGCTCGTTGTGCAGGTCAGCGCCGATCACCGTGGCGTTGCCGGCGTACCTGCGCGCCAGCATCACCCAGTCGTTGATCCACCGGGTCTCCGGATACGCGTCGGTGTACCAGAGCGCCGACTGACCGGAGGAGCTCGGCCGGTGCCGGTCGAGCACGATCTTCAGACCGATCCGGCCCGCGTGCTCGACGATCTTGTCCATGATCTGGACGCCGGACAACCCGGCGAGGTCGGGGTTCTTCGCGAAATCGATGCCGTTCGGAGTGACGGAGTCGAACAGCTGCGAGGCGTACGGGAGACGAACCACGTTGTAGCGCAACGACTTGATCTGGTCGAGCATCTCGCGGTAGTTGCGCGCCCAGAGGCCGTGCGGGCTGTAGGTGTCTGTTTCCAGTCCGAACCAGTTGATGCCGGTCATGCGCACCGGCGCACCAGCGGAGTCGAGGAGGCGAGCTCCGCTGGTGTGCCAGTATCCGTCGCCGGCCGCCGTCGCCGCCGGGGTGGCGACGACGGCCGACAACAACAGGACCAGCGCACAGAAGAGGCGTTTCATGTGCGCGTCTGTCCTTTCTAGAGGGCCGGGTAGGCGTTGCGCATGAGCTCTTGGAACTGCGCGGAGAACCAGTGTCCGGACAGCGGGGCGTCGCCGAGCGCACCGGACATGCTGTTGCCGTTGCGCGGGTTTCCGGTGTACGTCGGGTCGCACATCCGGTCGAAGCCCTTGCCC
>NZ_JBEXPJ010000289.1:0-5834 GCF_040611995.1 Lentzea sp. NPDC006480 | reverse complement strand
TACCAGCCGGCAAACCCGGCCGAGGTCGTGGACGTGACCGGCTACCGGACGTTCCGGCAGGTCGCCTGGGCCGGGTCCTGGGAGGGCACCACAGACCTCGGGCTCGGTACCCGCGCACGGCTGCCGTTCCGGGTGTTCACCCTGCCCGACCGCATCGTCGTGGACGTCGCCCACCAGTGGTGAACCGCGGGTGATGAGTCCCTCATGATCCGAGAGGGATGTGCACTCGTACGTCGTCGAGTCCGGCGAGAGGCCAGGCCACGATCAAGTCGAGCAGGTCGTCGTGCGGGCGGTTCAGGGTGAACTCCTGGCTGCCGGAGAAGGTCTGGTCTCCACCGGAGAAGGAGCCGTCACCCGATCGGATCCAGAACGCCTCGTTTCCCTGAACCACGGCCACGGACGCGCCAGGACCCGCCGCTCGGAGGTGGACCGGGTCCTCCAGCTCGCCTGACATCCGTCGCCGGCCGTGGAACGCCTGGGAGCTGATCGCGTCCGCGGCATCACCCTTGGCGATGGCGAGCAGTTCCATGGACAGCACCGAGTCCGCGGCGGTCAGTCGGCTGAGCACGACGGCGACGCGGTGATCGAGGCGGTGCAGGACACGGGGTGGGGCGACGTTCGTGCCTGCTTCTGCGGCCGGTGAGTCGTGGTGGCGGCCGGCACGGTGGACGAGCCCTTCCGGCACGGGACGACCATCCAGTGGCGCCTGCCAGATCGAGGTTGTGGCGCGCTCGACGGTGGTCCGGTCGGGCAGCGGCATGGTGATGACCGTTTCCGGGAAGCCGATCTCCGGCCACGCGAGCACGAGCGACATCTCGTCGAATGCCGGCGGGAACCGGACCACAGACCGGTAACTGGGACCGGACGTGCCGAGGTGGTAGTAGTCGCCGCTGCTCGACGAGCAGGTCGTGGCGAACTCCCAGTGCGCACGGCCGTCGGGATCGAGCCGGCCGACGCGCAGGTCCATGCCCTCGTCGTACTCCGGCAGCAACCGGCGCGGGGCGACCGCCGGCCGGCTCGGGCGCCGGCCGCGGATGTCCTGCTGCCGTTCGGTGGCACTACGCCGATCCAGTGGACGGCGGGCCAGCAGTTCGATCTCCAAAGCCGAAAGCCGTGACACCGCACGCACGACACCGACGGTCAGTTCGGGTCGACGCACCAGCATGCCGCCCGGATGTGCCACGGCGCCCAGGGTTTCAGTCGTGTCCACCGCCTCACCATCCCATGCCCTCAGGGCGCCGGTCTTGCAGCGGATCGGCTGGCCAGGACGGTCTCGCCGTTGTCGGCGACCCAGCGCATGAGTTGGCGCAGTGGTTTGGCGAGGCTGTGGCCCGAGTCCGTGAGCGCGTAGCTGACCCGTGGCGGGATCGCCGGCTCGACCGAGCGGTCGACCAGTCCGTCGCGGGTGAGCAGGCGCAGCTTTTCCGACAGCACCTTCTCGCTGATGCCGCCGATGTGGTCACGCAGCTCGTAGAACCGCAACGGGCTCTCGGCCAGCTTGACCAGGATCAGCGGCGCCCAGCGGCTGGTGATGTCGTCGAAGATGGCCCGGCCGGGGCAGTCGCTGTGGAACAGATCACTGTGCCGATCCGGCGCAGGCCGCTTGGCCTCAAGGTTTTCCCGCACGTTTGGAGCTTACAAGAAAGTAAGTCCTTACCTTTTGTAAGCCCGGCTCCTAGCGTCGGTTCTCGTTGGCACACAAGGAGGATCGATGAGCACAGTGGCACTTGTCAGCGGAGCGAGCCGCGGTATCGGCGCGGCGATCGCGCGCAGCCTGGCACGCGGCGGACACCACGCGATCGTGAACTACCACCGCAACGCTGACGCGGCCAAGCAGGTGGTCGCCGACATCGAGGCGGCCGGTGGGACCGCTCAGGCCGAGCAGGCCGACGTGTGCGATGACGCGCAGGTGGCGGCGCTGGTCGACCGGGTCCGCGCCGAACACGGGCGGGTGGATGTGCTGGTGTGCAACGCGAACACGGTCCAGCCGCCGTTCGAACCGCTCGCGTCGCTGCCGTGGGACGCGTTCGTCGGCAAGGTGGCCGGTGAACTGGCCGGGTCCTACCACCTGACGCAGCGGGTTCTGCCGATCATGCGCGAGCAGCGTGCCGGCCGGATCGTCTACATCTCCAGCACGCTCGCCGACGAGGTCGGCATGCTCGCCGCGCACTCCACCGCGAAGGCGGCGCTGAACACCTTCAGCCGCCATGTCGCCGCGGCCGCCGGACAGCACGGCGTCACCGTGAACACCCTCGCCCTGGGCCCGGTGAACACCGACGCCACAGCCGGTTTCCTCGACGACGACCGGCGGGCGTTCTTCGCGCAGCGGTCAGTCCTCGGCCGAGTCCTCGAGCCCGAGGACATCGGCGCCGCGGTCGCGCTGCTGGCCGAGGACGCCTTCGGCTCGGCGACCGGCCAGGTGATCCGGCTCGACGGCGGCTTCGACGTGCTCGGCCAGCAGCTGACCGCGTCCTGACCTCAGGAGACCAGGGAGAGGCCGCGGCGGGCCGGTTCGGCGACGGGGGTGGGCTCGGCGGTGGGGACGACGACTTCCTCGCCGCCGATCTCGCGGGTGATCCACGCACCGGACTCGACCATGACCTTCAACGTCCTGGTGTCCAAGGCGTTGATGCGGCCGTAGTACCACTCGTCGGTGGCCAACGAACCCATGCGGCCGGACAGTCGCTTCTTGATGTCCAAGACGCGCTCGAACAGCGTCTGGACGAGAGCGGCGCGGTCGAACGGGCCCTGCAGGCCCTCACGGATGCGGTCTTCGATGCCGCGCGGGACGCCTTCGGAGTCGGGCATGAGCATGGTGGTCCAGGCGCGGGACTTCTCGCGGTACTGCAGCTGCTGCATGACGCCCTCGTGCGAAGCGAAGTCGGCGGCGCGGAAAGCTGAGCCGCGCCAACGCTTCTGCAGGTTCACGGCCAGCGACAGCGCTGACTTCAGGCCCGTGTTCAGGCCGCGGCCGGGCCAGAAGTGCAGGGAGTTCGCGGCGTCGCCCAGCAGGAAGCCGAACGTCGACGGGGCCAGCTGGGCCGTGAACTTCGACATCTGCTGCATGCCCAGGGTGAACGAGTTGATGCCCACGACGTCCGCCGCACCGACGCCGAAGAAGCGCAGGCCGTCCAGGATTCTGGGCCACAGGTAGGAGAGCTTGTCGACCGACGGCTTGAAGACCGCGCGGTGCCGGTCGCAGACGAAGCGGCCGCCGGCAGAAGGACGCATGGTGCAGCCGAACTTGCCGATGCACGAGACCGGTCCGTTTTCGCCCAGGGCAACGATTTCGGAGGCCTCCTCGGCGGTCAGGCGCATGTTGATGAAGCCGCCGCCGAGCGAGTTGAAGAGGAAGCGGTTCTGGCCCACGGTCAACGGCACGGTGTGCTCGTCCGGGACCTTGGCGGTGACGCGGATGCCCAGCACGCGCTCGTCGAGCGGAGAACCGTCCACGGAGAACAGTTCGCGGCTCGGCGTGCCGAAGAAGGAGGACAACGAGTCACGAGTCGCCGAACGGGCGCCGTCCGCGATGGCCAGGACGTGCAGGCCGTCCCAGCGGTCCGGCTTCTCGTCCAGGCCGCGGGACGAGCTCGATGCCGTAGGTGTCCTGGGCCATGTCCAGGAGGGCGTCCTCGATCCAGCGGATCTTGATGTTGCGCGGGCGGCCCTTGGACTCCGGGGAGTCCGGACCGAACGGCCACATCTCGGAGAACCTGCCGGCGGCGAACAGCTGGTGCTGGACCGCGGAAGGGAGAGCGGCCCAGACGTTGCTCTGGAGGGTCACGACCTGCTCGCGGCGGTTGTTGCCCTCGGCGGCGCCGCGCCAGACCACGCGGTTGCCCTGGCGCATCCAGCGGCGGTCGTGCACGCGGAGGCTGACCTGGTCGCCCAGCAACGACTTCAGCGTGCAGGCGAAGGCGAGACCGACCGGGCCGCCGCCCGCCACGTCGACCCGCAGCGGCTTCGTGCGGCGCAGCTGCGTGATCGACGCGCCCTGCTTCGGCAGCAGCACAGTCGGACCGCACCGGCCGATCAGCACCGTCTTCTCGTCAGCCATGGCCCCGTCCCCCCTGATGATCCCGTTCAACGGCGGGAACACGAGCTGAGACGGTCAACGGTTCAACGAAGTTCCAGGAAGTTTTTCCAAGCAGCGGACGAGAAGGTCAGGACGGCTCCGGACGGGTTCTTGGAGTCGCGGACGAGCGCGTCGGAGGACAGCGACACCTCGACGCACGCACCGTCCTCCGATCCACCGCTGTAGCTGCTCTTACGCCATGCTCGTTCCTGCGTCATCGAAGTCCTCTCGCGGTCGGCCGGCGTACTCCGCCAGCACCCTCCGCGATTGTTCCGCATCCAACGCGAGTGCGGCCAGGCGGTCGATCAGCAGCCGAGTCCGCACGATGGCGCCTGGATCCTGCACGAACACCTTCGCCAGGTCGGTTTCGACGAACGCCACCGGGTTGGCCTTCGCGTACTCCCACAGCTGAAAGCTCGTGGCAATCACAGGAGCGTCAGCGCGGATGATGCGGATCATCCAGGCAGCGCGCAGGAGCCGGGCGTACTGGTCCTTCATGATCTGGTCGTCGCCGACCCGTGTCTGCAACACGTGCTCATGGATGTAGAACAAGCAAGTCGGCCGTTGGGCTCGCCGCAGGATCGCCTGGCGGTCAGTCCGAAGGTGGACCAGCGTCGGGATTCGCTCCTCAGTCACCAAGCCGGCCGCCCGGTACACACCAGCTGCGTATTCCGACGTCTGCAGGAGGCCCGGCGCTGCCTGTGCGTCATAGGTGACGATCGTCTTGGCCGTGGCCTCAGCCATCGCGAGTGTGCGCAAGTTGTCAGGTACCTGAACGAAGTACTCCTCGAACGCGTTGCGGTAGCGCCGTTTGAAGTCGAGGAAGTAGTCGATGTCCTTGCCGCACATCGTCAGGTACTGGACGAGGTCGATCTCGCTCGGACGGAACTTGCCGCGCTCGATGGTCGACACCTTGCTCGGATCCCAGCCGAGCCTCAACGCCAGCGCGTTGCCGTTCAAGCCCGTGCAGGTTTCACGCAAACGGCGTAGTTCGTCGCCGAGGTCCCTGCTGTAAGCAGTGGAAGGAGTGGTCGTGGCCATGCCAACGACGCTAAATCTTGCTCTTCGAGCAACCCAGCCGCTCATTCGGGTGAAAACGACGCTGCGGCGATCATCAGGAAACTGCCAGGAATCTCGCAGCCCGTCTACAGCTTGGCAGACGACGATCCGTGCCCATGACTCGACGTCGCAGATCCTTGTTGATCAACGGACTGCTGGTGGTGGTGCTCCTCGGTGCCGGTGTGGCCGGCTACCTGGTGTTCTTCGGTTCCTCCGGCAGTGCTCAGCCCACCGCCGCGCGCACGGCCGCAGCGGCGAACCGTGACGTCAGCGAGGTGGTCACGGCGTCCGGGACGGTGCAGAGCTCGTTCAGCGCCGCCGCGTCGTTCGGGGCGGCGGGCACGGTCACCGAGGTCGACGTCAAGGTCGGCGACGCGGTCACCAAGGGCCAGACGCTCGCGAAGCTCGACCCGACGCAGGCTCAGCTGCAGGTCGACATCGCGCAGGGCAACGTCGACGCGGCCCTCGCGAAGGGCACCGGCACGACCACTCTGCTCACGGCGTACCGGCAGGCGCAGCTCGCGCTCAAGCAGGCACAGGACACGCTCGCCTCGACCACTCTGACCGCACCCGGCGACGGCACGATCACGTCGATCACCGGCTCGGTGGGCCAGAAGGTCGGCGCGAGCAGCAACGCGTCCAGCAACACCAGTTCGACGACGAGCACGACCACGACGCAGTCCGGGTTCGTCGTCGTGAC
>NZ_JBEXPJ010000288.1:0-5854 GCF_040611995.1 Lentzea sp. NPDC006480 | reverse complement strand
CCCGTGCCCGTCGTGCTGGGTGGAACCGCGCTGTGGTTCCTCGGTTTCCTCGTGGTACTTCTGCTCGACCGCTCGAACAGCACGCTGCTCTGGACACCCGAAGATGAGTGCCCGCTGGTTCTCCGAAGTGGCACGCAGCAACGCCATCGCGTCATGACCAGGCGCCCCGGCATCGACGAGGTCGCCCGGTTGGCCGGGGTGTCGAAGTCCACCGTGTCCCGCGTGCTCAACGGAGCGCCGCACGTGAGCACGCGGGCACGGGAGGCGGTACGACGGGCGGTCATCCAGCTCGACTACACGCCGAACCACGCCGCGCGGTCGTTGGCGGGACATCGGGCCAATGCGATCGCGTTGGTGGTGTCCGAGCCGAGCGGCCGCGTGCTGGCGGACCCGTTCTTCGCCGGGGTGATGCGCGGTGTCCACGCCGAACTGGCCGGGCACCGCACGCAGCTGGTGCTGATGATGGCCCAGCCCGGCGACGTCGGTTCGTACCTGACCGGAGGGCACGTCGACGGCGCCTTGGTGGTCAGCCTGCACGGCCACGACCCGCTGCTGACGTTGTTGCACGACAACGGGCTGCCGGTCGTGGCAGGCGGGCGGCCACTCGCGGGCGGCCCGGTGCCGTACGTCGACTCGGACAACTTCACCGGGGCGATCGAGGCGACCCAGCACCTGATCTCGCTGGGGTGCCAGCGGATCGCCACCATCGCGGGCCCCGCCGACATGGCCGTCGGGCTCGACCGGCTGTCCGGGTGGCGGCGGGCGATGTCCGGCCGCCGCACGGATCTGGTGGCGTACGGCGACTTCACGCCCGAGGGAGGCGCGTCGGCGATGACGTCGTTGCTCACCCGGGAACCGTCGCTGGACGCGGTGTTCGTGGCCGCGGACATCATGGCTCTGGGCGCGTTGCAGGTGCTGCACGCGCAGGGCCGCAGCGTGCCTGGTGACGTGGCCGTCGTGGGGTTCGACGACTCCGTGCCCGCGGTGCCGCCGTTGACGACGGTGAAGCAGGACGTGGAGCGGTTCGGGCGGATGCTGACGTGGCGCCTCCTCGCCGAGATCGAGGGCGAGGAGGGGCTGCCGCCGTCCGTGCTGCTGCCTACTTCGCTGGTGGTGCGGACCAGCGCCTGATCAGTTCGACGTGTTCGCGGTGCGTGCGGTGGCTCAGGATGCAGACCCGCAGCGTGAACTCACCGCCGAGCCGCGTGCTGGGCAGGAAGAACCTGCCGGATCGTTCGCCGCGCGATGCTCGCGGGTTTCGGTCCTGCTCTTCTGACTACCGCCGCCACGGCGTGTCCAGCGCCATCTGCTCTCCTGTGGGGAAGGTGTTGCGCCCTTTGGCTCAACCTAGCGTGAAAGCGCTCTCTCGGAAGGGCGGCGTCTCAGCTCGTTCCGGCGGAAAGGGTTACATCGGTGATCATCGACGCTGCGTGACGCGTTGGGCCTGTTTTCACTCGATCGGCACAACATCGCGGCACTCTCGGTAACGCCTGGCGTAGCGGCTCGATGGTCCTGCCGTACGAACGCCCACCCGAGGGAGCTTGACCGTGATCGAGAACTCGGCCGCCGGACTGGTGATGGTGCCCGGCGAGGTGACGGTGACCGTCACCGGCGAGCAGCACCACCAGGACGTCCTGGCCCGGTACGCGGTGCCGGAAGGGGTGACGCGGCAGGTCGCCGTGCACCTGACGTGGTGCACGATCGCCACCGGCAAGTACCGCGGTCAGCGCGCGATCGAGGTGCGGCTCGACGGGTACCGCGTCGGTGAGCTGACCTTCCTGATGTCGCAGCGGTATGCGCCCGTGCTGATGCACGTGGAGTCCGGCGGCGGGGCGACCGGGTGCGCGGCGCTCGTCCAGCGCGGCGCCAACGGGTTGCTGCAGGTCGTGCTGCGGATGCCGCGTGAGGTTCCGCGTGGCGCGGTGGTGCCGGTCGCGGGCGCGCGCAAGTCGTGGGTGGCGCCGGTGGCGATCAGCGCGGCCAGCTTGGTGGCGTTCATCTTCACCATCGGTGTCATCGGTGCCGCGATCGGTGGTTCGCCCAAGGACAAGGCCGCCCCGCACACGACTACGGCCTCGCCTGCCGCCACGACTACGACCGTGGCGTTGCCGTCCATCGCGTCGTCGACCACGACCACCACCACGACAACAGCCACCACAACTACGACCACCACCACTCCCCCAGCGGCCGCACAGCCTCAACCACAGCCGCAACCTCAGCCCAAGCCACAACCCGCGCCGGTTCCCCCACCAGCACCGCAGCCGGCGCCGCAGCCGAAGTGCGACCCGAACTACAGCGGCTGCGTGCCGATCGCGTCCGACGTGGACTGCGCCGGCGGCAGCGGAGACGGGCCCGCGTACGTGGCAGGCCCGATCCGCGTGATCGGCACCGACATCTACCGGCTGGACAGCGACAAGGACGGCATCGCCTGCGAGTGAGTCAGCGCTGGACGAAGACGCTCTTCGCCTGGAACGTGACGTTCGGCTGGCCGGTCCTGCCGTCGATCGGGTAGGGCCGGCCCGTGCAGTCGGTGCTCGCGAACAACGACGCGGTCAACGCGCTGTTGTTGTAGGCGGAGCGAATCCGGTTGCCCCACCCGTGTGCCGCGAGGTCCACGCACGCCGAGGACCCGAGCGGCGAGACGTTGAACCTCGCACCCTCGTAGTTGATCCGGTCCCACGCGCAGAACGCGTCGGTGAACGTGCAGTCCGGCTCGGCCGCCTGAGCCGCGGGCGTGACGGCCAGACCTGCCAGTGCGCACAGCAAAACAGCGGTCTTCTTCATGAACCCTCCCCAGTTTCCCTTGTCTGGCACCATTCCCGGGTCACTGGGCAGGGGTCAAGGCTTGGGCGTACCGGTTTCTAACCCCGCTCGTGCGGAATCTTCTCCCCTGCCTCGACACCGAACGGCAGGTGGTTGCCCTCGGGAGGCAGCGGGCAGGTGGCGAAGTCGGTGAACGCGCACGGCAGGTTCGTCGCGCGGTTGAAGTCGAGAACCACCTTGCCCTCGACCGGAGTCGCGTTCAGCGATCGGTTCGCCGCATAGGTGGTCACGCCGCTCGTGGCGTCGGTGAAGAGGATGTTCAAGCCGCCGTTGCGTCCGTTGAACGCCGTCAGCGTGTGCTCAGTGCCCTTGTGCGTGAACCGAACACGGCCCGGTGCCTCGTACACGTGGCTAAGACCTTCTACGACCGCACCAACAGTCGTAGGAATCGGAGTGTCGAACGGTTCGTAGACGCCCTCCAGCACCCACTGTTGCTGCGGCTCGTACGACGGCACGCCGTGGAAGTTCCGCAGCACCTCGGCCTTCGGGTCGTGGACGCGGATCAGATAACCGCCCCGGCGCGCGATCTCGACCTCGACGTCACCCACGGAAACGCGCGTGCCGGGCCCGCTCTGCACGAGCTCGAACCGCTGGGTGTCCGACCCGTCGCGCCAGTACGCCGCGTCGTCGTCTTGCCACCACTCGCCCGGTAGGCCGTCATAGGTGCGAGGGGCGTTCTCCAGCCAGTCGAGCGAGACGAGCGCGAGCCACCCGTACGGGTCGGCCAGACTCTTCTCCCGGTCGGTCTTCCAGGTCTGCCAGTCCTCCGCGAAGCTCATGTCCTGTGAAACGACGGGTCCGGGACATTGCTTCCCCTTCCCGAGGAATGGGAAACGAGAGCGTCGCCGAGTTCGGTGCGGGCGTAGACGACGCTGCGCCCGTGCCGTTGCGAGGCCAGCAGACCGGCGTCGCGCAACGCCCGCAGGTGCTGGTTGACGGCGGAAGTCGTGACGCTGGTGCGCCGGGCGATGTCGGTGGACGACCGCGGTTCGCCCAGCTCCGCCAGCAGATCCGCCCGGACCTGACCGAGCACGCCGGCCAGAGCAGCTGGACCACTCGGCAGGCCCGTCTCCCACAACGTGCCAGCGCCCCGGGCCGCGTAGATCAGCAACGGCGGTGCGCCGGGGTCCACGGGCACGGCCGTGCGCAGCGCGAACAGGCTGGGCACGAGCGTCAGCCCCTGCCCGCGCGCCTCCACCCGCCACGGGTCCACACCCTTGATCAGCACCCGCACGACCGGGCTGGCGAACGTGATCCGTTCGGAGATGCCGGACAGCATCGTCGCCAGGCCGTGCTGGACCATCTCGCGGCCGCGGAACGCGATGTCCGCCTCGAGGATCGCGCGCATCCGGTCCCAGCTCCCGGCGAACGCGACCTGCCAGTAGTTCTCCACCGCGGCGAGCATCCGTTCGCGGTCACACAGCACCGCGGGCACTTCTCCGAGCACCGCGCGGAAGTCGCGTCGCATCGTGCGGGCAGGCACCTCGCGGAGTGCGGCGAGCTCGTCCTCGAACCGTGTGAACGGTGTGACCGGGCGGGGGCTGAGGAAGTCCGGCGTCCACCCGCGCTCGTTGGACAGGGCCAGCAGGACCTCGGTGTCGACGCCGCGGATCCGGCGGGCGAACGGCAGGTGCATCGGGTGGCGGGCCGGGTTCTTCAGCACGCGCAGGCTCAGCGTCAGCTCGTTCAGCGGAGACACGGCAAACCGCACGTCGACCAGGTCGGACTCGCCGAGCACGAACTCGATCATGTAGCACAACGCTACATCAGTTACGCGAGAAGAGCAGCCGCCGACAAGCTTCCCAGCCATGTGGACCGACCTGCGCCTGGCGATGCGAATCGTGGACCAGGCCGCGCGAATGGCAGCACTGGCGTTCGACTCGGACACCGTGCACGTGCGGTACAAGCAAGATGGCAGCGAGGTCACCTCGACTGATCTGGCCGTGGAGGACCTGGTGCGCCGGCGGCTGGCGGAGGCGGTGCCCGACGACGGTGTCGCCGGTGAGGAACGCCCGGAACGGCACGGGGTTTCGGGCCGGCGCTGGCTGGTCGACCCGATCAGCGGTACCGCCGACTTCGTGCGCGGACGGCCGACGTACTCGGTGGACCTCGCGATGGAGGACGAACACGGCCCGGCGCTCGCGGTGTCCGCGTTGCCGTCCATGGGGGTAACGATGGCGGCCGGGCGCGGCATCGGATGCCGGGTGATCACTCACGACGGGGAGACTCCCGGCCGAGTGTCCGTCCGGGACTCGTTGGACGGGGCGCGGGTGTGTCTGCACGGCAAGAGGAAACCGGTGCTGGAGCACTGTGTCGTCGTCGACAACGACGTGTCGGTGCTGCGGTTGGTGACCGGCGAGGTGGACGCGGTGTTCGCCTCGGGAGTCGACCAGTTCGACCTGGCGTGCCTGCCGGTGCTCGTCGAGGAAGCCGGCGGGCGCGTCACGATGATCGAGGAGGACGTCGTGCTGGCCACCAACGGTGTCCTGCACGACGCCTTCCTCGCCCTCCTGGAGACCCACCTGGGAGTCGAACCCAGTCCTCCGGCTTTGCAGACCGTCACACGACCGTCGTGACGTGGGTCGTATCGCGCGCCCTGGTGTCGAACCAGGCACCTCGGGCTTATGAGACCCAAGTGATCACCGGATCACGCGCGCTGGGGTGACCGACCGGACTCGCACCGGCTTCGACCAGGACCACAACCTGGCGCCTCGACTTCTTCGGCTTCGGTCACAGCTGCCCGTCGAGGACTCGAACCTCGATCTCCGCGTCCAGAGCGCGGCGTCCGTGCCGATTGGACCAACGGGCAACAAAAAAGCCGCCTCGTCGCAACGGCGACGGGACGGCTCCCCGGGACATGAGTCAGCTCATGCCGAGGAGCACCAGTCGTGCTGATGACACATGTGCCCGATCACGGCTGGCTCCTTTCTCCGGTTTCGAACAACCCGCCCGGCGCGAGGTTGATGTCGTTGGTGCGCACCAAGATGATGTCTGCGCGCTTGCCGGCCGTGATCGAC
Source organism: Lentzea sp. NPDC006480 (assembly GCF_040611995.1). Taxonomy (NCBI): domain Bacteria; kingdom Bacillati; phylum Actinomycetota; class Actinomycetes; order Pseudonocardiales; family Pseudonocardiaceae; genus Lentzea; species Lentzea sp. NPDC006480. The sequence goes on along the minus strand of NZ_JBEXPJ010000288.1, from coordinate 14 downwards.
CCGGTGATGTCCCC
>NZ_JBEXPJ010000287.1:0-5861 GCF_040611995.1 Lentzea sp. NPDC006480 | reverse complement strand
GTTACGCTCTTTTCGGGCTCGCTCTATGCGTGTTCTCAGGGGACGTTCAGGGGACATTTGAGGCAACTTCGCGGGCTGGTGCGGATATCCGCAGGAGGGTTTCAGTAGGTCACCACCGACACCACGAGCGCTCGACGCACACAGGTCCACGGGAAGTGATCGGTCATGCCTCGTCCTTTCAAGTGGCAGCCCCACGAGGGGTCGCGCCATGCGATACCTCAGGAGCTCGCCGCGAACGAGGTGGGCAACACCCTTTGTGACCTCGAAGTGACCGCGTCGACCGACAAGTGGGCGGACTCTGAACGCTGCTGGCCTACCTGCGAGAAGTGCGACGCGGTGTGGAGGGAACACGAACACCTCCTGCCATGGCCAAGACCCGCGAAGTCGAAGGCTTCTCCGGTCGTACGAAGCGATGAGCTGGAGGGCCAAGCCTTGCCAGCTGCAGACAAGGCCGCTCAGTTCAGGGAACTCGTCACCACGCTGGCTCTGCTCGCTGTCGAGCTGGACCAGCAGGTCGACATCAGCGCCGCCTGATGAAGACCTTCCGATGCCTCATGAGTGTTGAAAGTGGACGAACTGATGGACAAGATCGAAGCCTGCACGATCCAGCACGCCGCTGTGGACGTTGTCGCGCAACGACAGCGCGAGGCGATCGACGCCGGCAAGAACCAGGACCTCTGCGTACGACGGGAGATCCAGCGGCACGTCGACAACGTCTTTCCCCTTGGACGTGACCTGATCTCAAGGCCTGTGGGTCTCGTCCTGCTCGCCGCGACGTTGGCGTGCGGAGGTTTCGCCGCCTTCACGTCACAGGACTGGCCGACTCTCGCCGTGGCTCTTCTCCACACCGCCGTGACTCTTCTCCTGCTCGACATCGTCCTTCAGGTGCAACGACGCGACAGCCAACTCAAGGCAGGTCTTTACGTCGCCGCAGTCGTCGAACGCTCTACCACCACGCTGACTGAGACCGATGGCCGCGAAGCTGATTGACGGGAAGGCGAGCCTGGAGGTTCGCGCGCTCAGCCGGAGAGTGCTCGGCTGGCGCAAAAAGCGGAACTGGTCTCTGGAGGACCTGAAGGAGATCGTCGGTTTCTCCACGGCGAAGCTGTCCCAGCTGAGCAGTGCGGTGATTCGATGTTCTCCGATGGACGTCGTGAAGATCGCCAGTGCGTGCGGCGTACCGGACGACGAAGTCGAACTCTGCGTTCAAGCGTCGCACCGGCTCGGAGATCCGCCACCCTCGTCTCGATGGCGTTCAGGCCGTCGACCTCGCCATCCAGCAGGCCGCTGACGAGTCCCGCGACCTCGGAGCCGACCTTCGTCTCCTGCGTGGCCTTCACGAGACCGAGCGCGCGGCTGTCCCGTACGTGCGCGGGAATGCGGGCATGCCGACTGGCTGGGAGTCGAACGTGGCTGCGGGATTCTCGTTGCCGTCCGGGTCGGTGACGAAGATCTGCGGTTCCGGGATCGTGTTCGAAGACTCACGTTCCTATCGTGTGTCCGGCAGAGGGGTGCGAGACCACCGACGAGGCCGACGAGGCCGAGCTGTCCGTGCCACCGCGCGTCTGCGTCGGGGTGCCGCGAGTCGGCGCCGGAACGGGCTCGACGCCCGAAGAGCCCGGAGCGCTCGGCGGCGTGTCGGCGCCGATCCGTACAAACGGGCCGCCCTGGGTGCCGGCACGCCCGTCCTCACGCAGGTAGAGCTGACCGTCGGTGGCGTAGACGCGTACTTGCAAGCCCTGGGCCAGCAGCTCGCGATTGATCTCGGTCGCGGCACCCTGCAGCGCATTGCAGATGAGCAGCACCACCGGCGACTTCGGGTTGCCCCACATCGCGTCCCGGATGGGCGCTGTCCTCGCGACCACCTTGGCGAACGCCTCGAGAGCCATCGAGACGATCTCGCCACTGTTCAGCTGCACATCCACAGACCTGCCGGAACCGTGCGCGTCGATGAACACCGGCGGATCCTGCTCGTCACTCCACGGCGCCTTCGCCGCCGCGCTCCACCGCTCGACGCCTTGCTCCGCCGAGCCCCCGCCACTCACCGTGTACACCTGGGACAAGGTCTCCTTGTCCGCATTCTTCGCGAACGCGACGGTGAACTTTTCGTGCTGCGCGGCTGTCACTCCCCGACGGCCGGAAGGAAACGACGCGCCGACGACCTGCCCATTCTTGAACAACGCCACAGTCCGCACATCGCCAGCGGTGAAGTAGAAGACCTTGTCGTCAGACCCAACACCCCGCAACATCTCACGCTGCGGCGACTCAACAACGACAGGCGACGGGAAGACAGGCGGCGGGAACTCGATGCGGACAGGCCCGGTATATCCCTTGACGTTCCGCACGACGACCGGCACATCACTCATGACAAACCGGTGGGCCCGCTTGGGCAGCGCGGTCGACAGCTCCCGCTCGAGTGCGAAGCGGAAGTCGTAGCGCACACGCGCCGCTTCCCTGGTATCAGACTTGGGAACGGTGATCCGGACCGGCTGCGCGGGCAACCCCTCGCGCAAGCCAGCCACGAGCTGGTCCCGGTACGCGTTGACGAACTTGGCGAGCTCGCCCGCGGCGTTCAGCCCGTCCAGCTCGGTGACGATAGTGCCACTGACGTCGAATGCCTCGGCCGGGATCTCCCGATCGCGCACCCTGTACTTAGCTGGCCCCTTCGACATCACGCCATCGAATCCAGCGAGCGAGATCTTGCGGTCAGTCATCTTCGAGTACAGATTCTCCGCGAAGGCGGTGCAGTTGTTCGTGAGCCAGTAGTACGGCGCGTTCTGCACGTGCCGGATGAACACCAGACCGCGGTCGAGCTCGCGCCTCGTTACCCGGCCGGGCACGACCACATCCGGGACCGACATGAAGTCGGGGCTGCGCAGCTCGCCCGGCTGCACCGCGGTGCGGGTCACGTGGCCCTCCGGCCAGAACCCCGCAGAGAACGTGCGGCCTCGGAGCCCGCTTGACCCGATCGGGAACGCGATCTCGACCCACGCGTGGCCGTAGCGGAGTCGCACGTTCTCCGATCTGGTATTCGTGAGCAGAATGTCGAACCTGATGTCGTCGAACCTGATGTCCGAGCTGTAGAGGTTGTGGTAGCCCCACAACGTGCGTTCGAGCTGGCCGATCTCGTAGGAGCGCCGCGGCATCGTGGCTGCGCGGTGACCGATGGCATCAGACCGGGGGGGCGGTTCAGCAGGTACCGCGCGGACAGCGTCAGCCAAACCCGGCGCGTCCTTGAAGAGGTCGCGCCCGTGCACGGCCAGGTGGATCTCCGCGAGCACGAGCACCGACATCGTGTCGTGCTCGATACCGGCGAGCAACCCCATCACATCCCCGCCCACAGCAGCACGCGAACGCACCGCGTCCGACAGCTTCCGCGCGTCCGGGAAATCGACAGAATGGATCAGGGCCAAACCATAAGGCTCTTCGCGGCGAGCGGTCACGATGACCCGCAGCACGTCCGGCCGGTTCCGCACCTTGTCCAGCACAGTCATGAACGCAAACGTGTCGGTCAGCCTGACCAGCGAGCCAGCCAGGAAGACATCCACGTCCCGCACACCGTCGAACGTTGTTGCGAGCCCGATGGCGGGCTCATCTTGCTGCACCGCCGCGAACGGCGTGGTGGGAATGTCGACCTCTGTTGGCGCCGGGGCAGCCACCGCGTCCCCGCGCGTCTGCGTCGGGGTGCCGCGAGTCGGCGCCGGAACGGGCTCGACGCCCGAAGAGCCCGGAGCGCTCGGCGGCGTGTCGGCGCCGACCCGTACAAACGGGCCGCCCTGGGTGCCGGCACGCCCGTCCTCGACCGAGAAGTCCACATCGACCGGAACGGCCGCCGACCGCGTCTGAGTCTCTGGCCGCGACCAGTCGACCTCGATCGTGACAGGCCCATCGCCCGCCTCGTCGGTGATGGTGATGGCGTTCGGCCCGTGCGTAAAGGCATTGAACGCCTCGGTGAGATCCCGGATCACCTCCTGCCGCCGCGGGCCGCCCTGTTCCCCGCCACCTCGCACCACCATGTGGTGTTCAAGCCCCGCGGCGGCGACGTAGCGGACGAAGTCGTCCATCGGCGGGATCTCGCCGTCCTCGCCGATCTCGACGACGACAGGCGCCGATTCCGGCGCTGACGGTAACGGCGTGGCGGGAACGACATCTGATGGCGCCGAAGCAGCCACCGTGCCGTCCACGATGACGCGCACGCTGCTTGTCCGGTTGGCGTCTTCGGAGCTCTTCTGAATCGAGAGACGCGTGTCGCCTCGGGTGATACGGGCGCTCGGGTCCACGTCTCGCTGCACCACGTCCAGCTGGCGGTCGACCGCGACCTCCAGCAGGGCCGCGATGTTGTTGCGGCGTTCGTCGCCCAGATCCGTGCCGCCGCCCTCGATCACCACCTCCGGCGGGGCAATGCCACGCCGGTGCCTGAAGACGATTGCGTCGGCGAGCCGTTCGGCCTGCAGCTCCAACGCTTGCATGACCTCGAGCGACGGCCGGGTGGTGTCGTCGGTGAAGCCGTACGACTTGAATTCCACTCTGCCCGGCCGCTGCGGCTCGACCATGGGGGGCCGCACAAGGGAGACCGGGAAGGTGCGGTCCGCGGGGGCGAGGTCGGCGTTGCGGGTCTGCATGGCGTCGGCCTCGTTGTGGAACGCGACCGACCCGCGCCCCTGCCCGAAGCCGTGCGGCGCCTGGTAACGCGTGGCGTCAACGTCGCCCGAACCGTGGTCGCTGCTTGACTCACCATCGTGGTCGTGCGGTTCGCCGTGGCCGAGCGTGGTGGGCTGGCCGTCGTCGTTGAAAAGCGCGTCCTCGTCGAACGTTTCGTCGTCCTGCAGCTCGGCACGCTGATGTTTGTCCACCCACTCGGCGAAGTCCAACGCGTTCTTGGTGGCCCCGCGGTCCGCCTCGATCTGGAGGCCGACCAGGCTCGCGACGGCGAGGCTGCGGTTCAGCACCCGCCGCTGGGTCTCGCTGAGGTTGTGTATCTGCGCGTCGGTCATCGTCGGGAGGTCCCCGAAGACGATCTCCACGATCTCGAATGCCAGCCGGTGGGTGTTCTCGTCGAGCTCCTGACTCTGAAGCTCCTGGTATGCCGTTTCCCACGCGGCGGCGCGTGCTTCTTCGGTCCGGAAGTTCCTGCTGTCCAACCGGTTCCGGTATTGCTGCACTGCCATCTGTCGGTGGGCCCAATGAGCAAGTATGCGGCCGTTCTCGGTACGCGTGACGCCGTCGGCGTAGATCTGCTCGGCGACGAGGTCGCGGACGCCTTCGTGTACCTCACCGAAGACGTCCTGAACGATCCGGTCGGCCTTGGCGTGCGTGTCCTCCCGCCACCTCAGCCGCCCGGCGACCGCGGCGAACTCCGCCTCCCAGTCACCGGTGTAGACCGCCGTGTTCGCCGGGTGCAGGTGGGCTAGGCGGTGACGGAAGTCAAAGTCGGCGGCATCCTCGGTGACGACATCGTCGCCGTGGGCGAATTCCGCGGGGGCATGTGCGAACTGCTCGGTCGCCCAGTTGGCAAGCTCCTGTGGAGTCGGCGTGACGTCGGGGTCATCGTGCACGATCTGGTCGGCGACTCCCAGGGAGTGGACAAACGACTCCACGTTCCAGGCCTCCGAGGCTCCGTGATCGCGATCGTCGACTTCGGACTCGTTGACGCGGTTCGGGTCGTCCGGTTCAGAGCGCGAGCCGGAACCCCAGTCGGAGTCGCCAGGGCTGCCAGACGCCGCAAGGTTGCGCGACGCGGGCGTCGAAGTGCCCTCGAGCGACCAGCCCTGCACCAGGTCGTCGAAGAATGCCGCGCGTTTCGGCGCCCGCGCCCATGGGCGCCAACGCCATCACAGACGGCAGCAGCAGCCGTCCGACCA
>NZ_JBEXPJ010000286.1:0-5873 GCF_040611995.1 Lentzea sp. NPDC006480 | reverse complement strand
TCACGGGAGGGACGCTCGCCCGCCTGGTACTGGGTTCCGAGGCGTTCTGGCAGATTGGTGGGGCGTTGCTGGACTCGTTCGCCCTCTACATCTGCCACGCGGGCAGATCGAATGTCGGCGAGCCGAACGGCAAGTCGGTGGTGGAGGACTTCTGGCAGGCTGTGCAGGAGTCTGGGATCACGGCCGCAGTGGACGGCCCCACCCACACGTTGCATATGTACGGGTGGAAATACACCACAGGCCATGTGCATGAGTCGATTCAGATTCTCGAGGGTGGGTATTGGGCCTCGCGTGGCCGAAGTCCTGTGGAGTCTTCTATCACCGCCGCCGAGGTGTGGGAGTTGGTGCCGGGTTTGGGCAAAATGCCCATGGACGTCCGAAAGCATTACGCGTCACGGATCCCTGTGCTCGAGGTGGTGGACAGGGCCCTCTGGGTGAGTTTCTTCCTGGAGCTTGGCCTGGAGCGGGACGGTGTGCTCGATCTGGTCAAGGTGCGTGGATTGGTCGAGGCTCCTTGGAGCCCTGGTGTTCCGGCGGTGCGGGCGGACTTGGTGTGGGAGACCGCGATCAAGTTGGTGCAGGCGGGTGACCACGCGGGTCTGTTGAGTGGTGTGGTGGTGCCCGCGGACTTGATGGATCTGAGCCGTCACGGTTTCTGGGCTAGTGACCTGGTGCGGGTGTCTGACGGGCGCGAGGTGTGGCTGGCGGGATGGTGGGGGCCGGTGCCCGTATTGGCGCATGTGCCTGCGCCGGTGGTGCCGGGCTCAGCTTTGCCGGCCTCTTCCGGGGACGGGACCGTATCGAGCGGGGTGACGCTCGACCCGAGTGTTGCGTCTGTGCTGAACGAGAGTGTGGCGTCGACGAGCTCTGGCGACCTGGGTGACTTCGTTTCTACAGGGGAGCCGGCGGCCGTCCCGTCAATGGCCGGCGAGGCGGGTCTGAATGTTGGCAGGGACGTGGCTGACGCGGTTCCGTGGCGGGATGCGCTAGACAGGGCTGTCGCTGCCACGTCTGGTCCGGACGGGGTTGTGCAGGGCGATATTCCGCGGGCGTCTTTGTCGACTGAAGGTGCCGCACCGGTTCCGACTGAGCCCACCCCGGTGGTAGCCGACTTTGCGGGTGTGGACAAGAAGGGGGTGCGACGGTACTTCACTGCGGATCAGGTACAGATGCGCACCCTGACCAACGTGAGCGGCGACGTCGTGGGCGTCACGTTCAATACGCCTGGGGAAAAGCCGAGCGCAATGTCGAACGGGTTCCCGGTGAACGATGGAAGGCGTTCCGGTCTGCTCAGGGATGAGAAGCTGGACAGCGTCCCGGCGATCTCCATGTCGTTCCCGTGGGACGGCGATACCCGGACGTTCTTCGTGGACGCACACGGAAAACCGGGCATCACCAGGATCACTCTTGCCGACGGTACGGCCATTTATGTCACAGGGGAGACGCTCGCTCACCTGGTGCTGGGTTCGGAGGCGTTCCGGCAGATTGGTGGGGCGTTGCCGGACTCGTTCGCCCTCTACATTTGTTCGGCGGGCACTCCGAATCTCGGTGAGCCGAACGGCAAGTCGGTGGTGGAGGACTTCTGGCAGGCTGTGCGGGCGTCTGGGATCACGGCCGCGGTGGACGGCCCCACCCGCCAGTTGCGCGTGTGGGAAACACACCAAGGCCGTGTAGTGCACGTGAGGACTGAGACTCTTCAGGGCGGGTATTGGGTCTCGCTCGGCCGGGGTCCTGCGGGATCCGACATCACCGCTGCCAAGGTGTGGAAGCTGGTGGCGGACTGGCCCAAACTGTCTATGGACGACCAATACTATTACGCGTCACGGATCCCTTTGTTGGCCGTGGTGTACAAGGCCTACTGGGTGAGCCGACACCTGGAGGAGGGGCTGAAGAAGGACGGTGTCCTCGATCTGGCCACGGTGCGTGGATTGGTCGAGGAACCTTCGAGGCCTGGTGTTCCGGCGGTGCGGACGGACTTGGTGTGGGAGACCGCGATCAAGTTGGTGCGGACGGGGCGCTACGAGGGTCTGTTGCGTGGTGTGGTGGTGCCGTCAGACCTGGTGGATCTGAGCCGTCACGGTTACCGGGCCGGTGACCCGGTGCGGGAGTCTGACGGGCGCGAGGTACGGCCGGCGGGGTGGTGGGGGCCGGTGCCCGTGCCGGCGCATGGGCCTGCGCCAGTGGTGCCGAGCTCAGCTTTGCCGGTCTATTCCGAGGATGGGACCGTGTCCAGCGGGGTGACGCTCGACCCGAGTGTTGCGTCTGTGGTGAACGAATCGTTGGTTGAAACGTTCACCCCGTTGGACAAGCCAGAGCTGGGCAGGCCGTTCGTCGAAAGCCTGTTCGACACCCTCGACAGCACGGTGGAGACGGCGCCGCGTCCGGAAAGCATGCGGGACGACTGGACGAGCCCGATCCCCGACGACCCGAACCCGCTCACGCCGGAACGCCTCACGAACGAGTTCGGCTTCCCGCTGGTCAACCAGCAGCGATTCCAGGCCATGGCCGACCGACTCAACGTCATCTTCGACGTCCGCCCCACCAACCCGAGCGCCGTGTACTGGCTGGAGCAGGGAGCCGTTGCGAAGCCCAAGGACATCAAGGCCAAGACGGTCAACGAGCTCGATGTCCACCTCGGCGCAGACCAGTCGAAGGTCGGCCTTGTCGGCTACTTCCGGCCCGAGCTACCGATCTACCTCGACACGCTTGAACCGGGCCTCAAGGCCAAGATCGCCAAGCAGTTCGACGTCCGCACGACCGAGTACGCCTCGCTCGCCTCGGAGATGGCCGAGCTGGAGACCGAAGGCCGCTATCGGGTCGTGGACGGCGTCGTCGAGGCGAAGACCACGGACGGCACGTTCAAGCCGATCACCAGTGACCACGACGTTTACCACATCCGCAATCTTGACGGCATGTCGCTCACCACCGGCGACGTTGACGACGTCACGTTCCTGCTCACCAATCGCAACGTCGGCGTCCAGCACGGCGCGCACATGTACTGGGAGCCGGTCGGGACGTTCCAGCACAAGATCTTCACCGACATCGTTACCCGCCACCAGGCCACCACCGCCGACGCCGAGCCCCTGATCCGCTTCAACCCCGGACAGCCGCCCAGGCTCGTCTTCGCCGACGGGGACGCCCGAGGCGATGCCCTGCACATTGAGCAGCACACGCAGGACGGACGCACCATGCACGGCGTGCGGTCGTATGCGTCCGTGCAACCGTCGGCTGCGCCGCACGGCGGTGTGTCCGATGGGGGGACCACGTCCGTCGAGACGGCGACCGTCATGACGGTGGCGACGACCGCAGGGGATCAACTGACGCCGCTGGACCCCGCCGAGGTCGCGGCGGAGCAGAAGCTGCGCGACGCGCGTGCCGCAGTCGCGAGTGCCAGGGCAGGCATGCTTGCCGCGCACGCCGAGGTCGACCAGCGCGTGCGCGAGCGGGTGCAAGCCCGTCACAACGACGTCACCCCTTTGCCGAAGCCGACGAAGGCCGACCGGAAGTGGGTGCTCAGCGAGAACGCCGACCTGCGGGTGCGGGTCCGGGCGACCCAGGCCGCATTGCACCAGGCCCGCGATGAGCTGAATAAGGCGTCCAGGGAGCTCGTGGCGAAGTCGGCTACCGCGGTGCGCCTGATCGGGCCGGTGGCGCCGACCGTGCTCGGTGACGATTCGTGGTTCACCAGCACGGCGCAGACGGCGGAGTGGTTCGAGCCGAACAACCCGGTCAGCGAGTCGGCTATCCGCGCGGCGCGGCAGAACGCGCCCGTCTCGATCGTCCGGGGTCGGCTGGTCGATGTGCAGCGGGGGGATGAGGACAGCAGACGGCCTGTCGATGACGTCCGCAGGCCGGAGGTGCCGACGGACGCTTACCTGCAGGAGTTGGAGGCCAAGACTGAGCCTCTCACCGAGCAGGAACAGGAAGACCTGAGGCGCAGGCGTGAGTTCGACCTGTTGCCGCCACATGAGCGCCAGGCGATCAGGGAAGCGGAGGAGAGAGACGCGCTCGACCTGGGGCGCGGCTCATTGACTTTCTTATACAGCAACATCATTTTTGACCGGCGACGGTTCGATGTGGGCGGGACGACGGTTCAGGACTTCACGGTCCGCTTGCATTTGGATGTGTCCGGAGGGGCGACTCCGCAGCAGGTCGTCGCGCTGAAGCGGCGCGCGTTGACGGGCGTGAACCGGTTCTTCAACCAGGGCCACAGGTTGCCCTCCGGAGACCAGTTCCACGTCACTGTCCAGTTCGTGGACTCGCCGGACGAGGCACATCACGTCGTGAAGGTCGTGGCCGACACCGACACCTTCTACTCCGACGCTAATAACTGGTTGCTGCACGACAGCGAAGCCGTGTTCGCCCACGAGATCGGGCACCTGCTCGGGCTCCGTGACGAGTACCCGGACAACCGCTTGGCGCTCCGCGCCAAGGCCAGCGCGACCGGCGTTCACGACGACCGCGGTCTCATGACGTCAGGCGGCGAAATGGAGACGGCGTCGATCAGGCCACGCAACCTGTTCCGGATCGAGAAGACCGCTGACGCGCTGGGGTCGGTGCCTGAACCCGCCTCCAGCGGTTACCGCGGTCAGGACGTCGATCCGGGACCGCTGCTCACCGGTGACCCGACGATCGACGTTCCGGACGCACCGCAGACCGAGCTGGCCGACCCTGTGGCGGCCATCCCGCACCTAGCGGCCGGGGTCGACCTGATCGACGGCACCGATCTGGCCGACGACCTGGAGATCATGCACCTCAAGGCGGGCGGTCCCGGTGTACTGCCGGACTCGGCTTCCGACCTGTCCGAGCTCGATTTGGCGGCCGAGATCGAGCTCGTCACCTTCGGCGGCGACACGGTGGATGGCTCTCCCGCGTTGGGCTTGGGCTTGGAGTTCGACAGGCCGGCGGCTGATGTTGTTGAGGTTCCTGATGCCGCGGTCATGGGGCTGGGGTTGACGCTCGGGCCTCCCGTGGCCAGTTTCGGGGACGTGGCTGAGGATTCCGACTCGGATTCAGCACTGCTGTCGCCCGTGTCGGATCAGGGGGGTGGGTTCGACGAACCGGAAACGGTTGAACTGGCTGAGGACCCCGATGCGCCGGTGATGAGTCTGGGCCTGACCTTCGATATCCCGGCGCTTGACTTCAAATCAGAAGTCAAGTCAGAGCCCTCATCTCCCACCTTTCTGGACCTGGACCTCGATCTGGGAATCGCTTTCCAGCCGTCGGGACAGCCTCTGCCGGAGTCGGCACCGGTGGTGCCGCGCTCGGCTTTGCAGGTTTTTTCCGGGGACGGGATCGTGTCGAGCAGGGTGACGCTTGACCCGAGTGTTGCGTCTGTGGTGAACGGGTCGTTGGTTGAATCGTTCACTGCTGTGCCTGAGAGTGCTGTTGCTGTTACGTCTGGTCCGGACGGGGTTGTGCGGGATGGTATTCGGCGGGCGTCTTCGCCTGGTGATGTTGCGGCATCTGTTCCGGTTGGGTCTGGTGTGGATCCTGTTGTTGGCGAGGACGGGTTCGACGCGTCGAATGTGTTGGCGGAGGTCGCTGATGATGAGGTGGCGGCGTCGGATGGTGTGGTTGAGGTTCCGTTCGGCGTGCGGCAGTTCCGGATGGACCGGAAGAATCCGGCTTATGGGTCTGTTGTGGGGTATGCGCGGGACGTGGCGGAGGCGGGTATCCGTGCCGCGGCTGCGGGTGTGGCGTTGCCGACGGTCACGCTGACCGGCTTGTCGGCCACGGGCAGTGCGGACCACATGACTCTGCGTCGTATGGAGCGGGTCAGGGGCGTGTTCGAGTCGGCGCTGGTTGCCGCGCTTAGTGAGCGGGGTGGCCATAGCCTGACGGTCGCTGATTTCACGATCATTTCCGGTCAT
>NZ_JBEXPJ010000285.1:0-5900 GCF_040611995.1 Lentzea sp. NPDC006480 | reverse complement strand
TCTTTACCCCCCCGGGGCGCGGCCGGGGGCCCCCGCCCGGACCGGGGGGGGGGGGGGGGGGGGGGGGGGGCCCCCCCCCGCGGTGCCGGCCCCCGGGGGCGCGTTTACCCCCGCCCCCGCGACGGGTGAGTTCTGCCATCGTCTTGCCTCCTTCGGATCACTCCTCGGGCGGCGGCGGGTGACGATCAGGCTTTGGGCTTCTCCAGGGTGATCGCGAAGACGTGCAGGCGCGGCCCGCTCGTCTTGGGCAGCGTCACCGACGCGAGATCCTTCGCCGGATCCAGCTCGATCGTCTGGTGGAAGATCGACACCTGCTTCTGCACCGGACCGGCAGGTGTGTGCATCAACGTCGTGGCGACGGGTTCCGACTCGCCGAACTGCGGCCGCTGCTGCCACGCCGTCACCCGGAACCGGACGGGAACCGAGCCGTCGGCGTACCCCAGCGAACCGTCCGCCTCGACGTTGCCGGTGTCGGCGGCCGCGAGCAGGTGCAGCTTCGCGTACCTCCCCGCGGGAACGGCCAGTGTCTGCCCCGCGGCGACGACGTTGTTCTTGCTCGCCTCGTCACCGTTGTGGAACTCGAACAGGATGCTGTCGTCGGTCACCGAGCCGGTCTGCGGCAGCTGCGCGGCCGGATAGGTGTTGCCGGTACCGTCGAAGTCGCCGTCACGGCTGGTGAACTCGTTGGACAGCCCGTCGTTGTCGAACGCCGCGCTGATGTCCACGGGCACCGCGCTGCCACCGGGCGGCAACGCGGGCAGACCCCAGCGCCTGCCGGGTTCCACCACCCGCACCGGCGCGATGGTGAAGTCGCGCTCGCCGCGAGCGTGGATCAAGGCTTCCTGGCCACGACGAAGTTCCAGCTCCACCACGCCGTCGCGCACGCTCCACCGCGAACAGCCGCGCACCTCGATGCGGCCCTCGATGCCCGTCCGGATGCGGCACGGCTGACCGGCCTCGCTGTGCACGCGCACGAACCGCGTCCTGCCGCCCCGCCGCACCGCGCTGACCAGGAACGCGCCCTCGGTGCGGGTGTCGTGGATCGTGACGTCCTGCCACACCGCGGGCACCGCCGGGAAGATCCGGATCAGCCCGCCCCAGCTCTGGATCAGCATGTCCTGCAACGACTTGGCGGCCGACAGAGGCGTCTCGATCACCGGACCTGCCTCGAAGTACATCGTGTTGGGCTGGGCGAACCGGGCGACGAACTCGCGCAGGTACTTCAGCGCCTCGTCGCCGCGGGTCATCTGGGCCGCGATCGACGCGGCGCCGGTGAAGGTGAAGCCGCGCAACGAACCTTCGAAGCTCAGCCAGTGCTTCAGCGAGCGTTCGATCAGGTCACGACGTTCCGGCTGCTCCCAGGTGACCTCGTGCAGCGGGTAGACCGCGAGCATGTGCGAGTAGTGCCGGTGCGACTTGGCGAACGGCACCCCGGCGCCGATCATGAACCCGCCCGCGTTCGTCGGGTACTCGACGAGCTGGTCGAGCACCTCCTGCCACTTCGCCGTCAACGGGTCGTCGATCTTCAGGATGCGAGCGGACTCGATCAACGTCCGGCACGACCAGCGCAGCAGGGCCAGGTCGAAGTTGCAGTCCGGCGCGACGCCGTACTCGGGCGAGTAGGTCGGCAGCAGGTGCAGCTTGCCGTCGTTGCCCTTGCGCAGGAAGTGCAGGTAGTAGTTGGTGGATCGGCGCAGGACGGGGAACACGGTGTCGCGCAGGATCCGCTCGTCCATCGTGTGCCGGTAGCTGAGCCACGCGTTGTGCAGCAACCACGGCAGGTTCCCGATCTCCGGATCCGGTGACGGGTGCAGCGGCGAGCCGACGAAACCCGCGTCCTGGAACGTCGGGTCGGTGCTGCGCCGCAATCCCATCGAGTCGGCGCGGAACTCCGGCCGCAACGCGTCGATCAGGATCTGCTGGTTCTGCGAGATCGTGCGCGGGATCGGGTCCAGTTCCAGGTGGTTCGACGCGAGCACTGCCCAGTACTCCAGCTGGGCGTTGAGGTTGAACCACACCGACGGCCACGGCGTCGGCTCCAGCCACGGCCCGGTGGTGGGCATGATCGGGGCTTCCGCGCGGGCACCCGACGCGAGCTTGTACAGCTGGATCCAGTAGAAGCTCTGCATCAACGCGTCCGGCACGGACACGAAGCTCTTGCGGTAGAAGCGATGCCACCACTGCTGGTGCCGATACCGCAGCATCTCCGGGATCGACGCCTTCGCGACCGCGTCCCTCGCCGTCATCTCGGCCGTGCGATCGGGGAACGAGTGGGCGACCGACAGCAGCAGTTCCGTGCGGCCGCGCGGCTTGGTGATCCGGTACGCCGTCGCCGTCTGGCCGCCCGCGACCATCTCCTGGGTGACGAGCGTGAGCCCGTTCTCCGTGCGCGTGACCGGTTTCGGGTTGAGCGGGAACGTCGCGGGCGGTGGCTCGCGGATGATCCGCGGGCTCATCGCGTCGAGCGCCAGGAACTCCAGCTTGACGTCGCGCTCACCGCCCGAAGGCCGTACTTCCAGGTGCAGCAACGACTTCTCGGCGTGCACGAACGACCTGATCGCCAACGAACCCTGGTCCGTGACGATCTTGCCGCGCAGCTCGGCGTTCCACAGGTCGAGCCGGAGATCAACGCCGGTGATCTTGCCGACGGGCGTCAGCAGCACCCGCCCGACCGGCAGCCGCGCCACTCCCCATTCGTTCCCGAACTGCGGCCGGTGGTCCTGCACCAGAGCGTGGTCGACGGTGAACCGGATCGCGTTCGCCCCCGGCTCGCGGTAAATCGCGGTGGCCAGGAAACCGTTGCCCAGGAACGGACCTTCGTACCAGGCGCGCGGAACCCGTTGCCACACCAGGTCCTGCTCACCGAGGAACCGCTCCCAGTCGATCCGCGTGGCACATCCGGCCGATTCCACCTCCGCGTCAGCACGGACCGGCAACGCCGTGAGCGCCGCCCCAGCCACTACCCCACCGAACAGCCCGCGCCGCGACAGCTCCACAGAACACCTTTCACGTCCGCGGGCGGCTGCGAACAAAGATCGGAGGTGTACCTACGAGCGCAGCCTATGACGGCCCTCACAGCCGGTCAAGACCGGCTAAGCCTCGGATGAAAGCGTTTACTACCGCGATTCAAGACGAGACGGTGGCGATCAACCGGCCACGCCGCGCAGGATGACTCCAGCCGCGAAACCTGGAGGATGCTCATGTCTGTGCGTTCCTACCCGTTCGGCCCGGTGGACGGACTCACGATCGACCCCGAGTACGGCAGGCTCCAGAACGACGAACCCCTCGCCCGCGTCCAGCTCCCGCACGGCGAGGAAGGCTGGCTGCTGACGAGATACGAAGACGTGCGGATCGCGTTGGGCGACAACAGGTTCAGCCTCGCGCAGGCCGCCGTCCGCGACACGCCGCGGATGGGCCCGCAGCGGATGGGCGCGATCCTGACCGACCTCGACCCGCCGGACCACACCCGACTGCGCCGTCTGCTGGCGCACGCGTTCACCGTGCGGCGCGTGGAACAGTTGCGCGCCAACGCCGAGCGGCTCGCCACCGAGTTGCTCGACGACCTGGAAAAGGCGGGCCCACCAGCGGATCTCGTCACCACCTACGCGGTCCCGTTGCCGGGACTGATGATCTGCGACCTGCTCGGTGTCCCGTACGAGGACCGCGACCACTTCCAGGACCTCACCGCCGCGTTCATGTCGGTCACCGCGATGACGGACGAGGAGAAGCTGTCCCGCCTCGGCGAGCTGGCGGGCTACCTGGCCGGCCTGGCCGAACAACGGCGCGCCCACCAGGAAGACGACCTGATCAGCGCACTCGTGGTGGCGCAGGAGGACGGCGACCGGCTCAGCGCCGAGGAGCTGGTGCAGCTCACGGTGTTGCTGCTCGGCGCCGGCTACGACTCCACCGCCGCCCACATCGCCAACTCGGTGTACACGCTGCTGCAGTTCCCCGGCCAGGCCGAACTCCTGCGCACCAACCCAGAGCTCATGCCGGGTGCCGTGGAAGAGCTGCTGCGGTGGATTCCGGCGCAGGAGATCGCGGACATCCTGCCGAGGTACGCGCTGGAGGACGTGGAACTGAGCGGCGGCACGGTGCGGGCGGGCGAGGCGGTGCTGCTCGCCAAGCACGCCGCCAACCGCGACCCGCGCCAGTACGCCGACCCCGACCGGTTCGACATCACGCGCAACGCCAAGGGACACCTGACGTTCGGGCACGGGCCGCACCACTGCATCGGCGCGCAGCTCGCCCGGATGGACCTGCAGGTCGCGCTGACGGCGATCCTCACCCGGTTCCCCGGGCTGCGGCTCGCGGGCGACGTCCGGTGGCGGACCGGCATGGCCATGCGAGGCCCGCTGGCGCTGTCCGTCGCCTGGTAGCGGGTGCGCCTAGGCGGACCGGCTCTGCGGCGCCAGCAGCTCGTTGATCATGTCCAGCGAGATGCCCAGAGCACCCGCCAGCGCTGCAATCGTGAAGAACGACGGCGTGGGAGCACGTCCCGTCTCGATCTTGCGCACGGTCTCCGCCGACAACCCGGCGCGCGCCGCGATCTCGACCATGCTCTTCTCGCCGCGGGCGTCCCGCAGCAACTGACCGAGCCGCCGGCCGCGCTCCCGCTCCGTCGAGGTCAGGGGAATGCGAACCATGGGTGCGGATTCTACGCGAAACAGGCGGGTCCGGTGGCGTGAGAAAAGTCCGTTGCGAGGCCAGCGGATCACGACATAGGTTCGCAGTACACAAGAGAGGAGGTGGTCCAAAGTTGTATAGCAACCGGACTCGTGAGGTGGCTGTCCGCTAGGACCGCCCTCGGTGACGCCTAGTCGTAAACCCAGGCAGCCACCCGACCCCTGGACTTCGAGCGCTGGTCCCGCTCGGCCCGTTCACGCGGGAGTCGTCCAGGGGTTGTCCCATTTCCGCAGGGACTTCTACAGCGACTTCTTCAACACCTTGAGATCACTCACGAACGCGTCGAACGCCTCCGTGAACTTCTCGGCCCGCACCACGGCGGACGGGTGCACGGTCACCCCGACCCGCAGCCCGTCGGCCTCCAGCACCTCACCCCGGTGCTCGGTCAGCTTGAACGACGAGCCGAGCAGGGCCTTCGCCGCCACCGCTCCGAGCGCGACGACTAGCTGCGGCTTCACCACCCGCAGTTCCTCGCGCAACCACGGGAAACAGGCCACCACCTCCGAGCGGCGAGGTGTCTCGTGGATCCTGCGCTTCCCCCGCTGGGTGAACCTGAAGTGCTTCACCGCGTTCGTGAGGTAGACCTCGTCGCGCACGATCCCGGCGGCGTCCAGCGCCTTGTCCAGCAGCCGCCCCGCCGGGCCGACGAACACGTGGCCCGCGACGTCCTCGCGGTCGCCGGGCATCTCCCCCACCATCATCATCCGCGAGGCCCGGATCGGGCCCTCTCCGAAGACCGTCTGGGTGGCGTCCTTGTACAGGTCGCACCCACGGCACTCGGCCGCGGCAGAACGCAGCGCCGCCCAGCCCTTCCCCTCGGGGACGAACTGGGCGGCGGATGCTGTCCTACTTGTCGGACTTGAAGGCATCCTTGACCTTCTCGCCGGCCTGCTTGATGTCGGCCTTCGCGCGCTCGGCGCGGCCCTCGGCCTGCCACTGCTCGTTGTCCGTGGCGTCGCCGACAGCTTCCTTGGCGCGGCCCTTCAACTCTTCAGCCTTGTTGCTGAACTTGTCGTCGGCACCCATGGATCAGGCTCCTTCAGTGGACGTCAGCTACATCGATCGGTTACCCCGCGAGCACCGTGCGAAACAGTTGATAAGGTGATCACTCGCGGTTGAGAACCCAGCCGCTGCAGGTGGGCAGGCTCACCGCTGCCAACGCGGGTGTGGCGGCGGTGCGTCCGGACGACCTGCTCGCCAGGGCTCAGACGATC
>NZ_JBEXPJ010000284.1:0-6051 GCF_040611995.1 Lentzea sp. NPDC006480 | reverse complement strand
CGATCTGGAGTTTTCAAGAACCTGGGGTTCTTGAAAACTCCCCTCATCAACCTGGGATCGGGTCACGGCACCCAGTGGTTGCCGGTCACCGTGATCATCACCTGCAGCTGGATGCTCGACGCGAAGTAGTCGGTGCCGCCGATCGGCGTCGACACCATCTTGTTCCACAACGCGTCCAGCCACGCCTGGCTGCCGGGATCGGTCGTCGCCGCCACCGCGAACGGCGCGGTGTAGGCCTCCGACACGTCGCTGGACAACTGCGTGCCGTTGAGCTGGTAGCCGACCTTGATGTTGTTCGGGTTGCCGCCGAACTTGGACTTCGCCCACGTGTTGACCTTGCGAGCCGCCGCCAGCGAGGTCGCGTCACCGCTGGTGGCCGCGTCGGCGCCGATTCGCCACGGGTCGCGGCAGGCGTTCCACCAGTACTTGCCGTCGCCCAGCTGGTCCTCCAGCACCTTGCCGGCCGGCGGGCGCGGGGTCGAGTTCGTGCGTTCCACGAAGTCCGGCAGGAGCCCCGTGTTCGGGGCGTAGTTCTGCTGCATGGTCTTGATGAGGTTCTGGTGGGCGTTGCGGATGGTGTCCCACGCGGAGTCGCCGGTGGCCTTGCGGAAGGCCCGGAAGTGGTCGGCCATCCAGTCCGACGAGCGGGTCACGTAGTAGCGCGGGTCGCCCGAGTCGGCCCAGTCGCCGGGGCGCAGCAGGTTGGTGGACGGGTTGATCTCGCTGCGCTTGATGGCGTTGATGTGCTTGATGGCGAGCGCCTTGTAGTTGTACGTGCCGGCGCTGCCCCACTGCCTGTCGGCCAGCAGCAACCCGTACGCCACGTCCATGTCGCCGTCGGTCGCCGCGTCGATGCCGCTCGTGCTCTTGCAGTCGTCACCCTGCTCGGCCGCCATCAGGTCGGCGTCGATCGAGGACGGGTGGTCGATCTTCCACTTCACGAAACCGTCGAAGATCTTGTGCGCGTCCGGGTCGGCGCCCGCCATCGTGGCAACGACGACCATGCCGTAGCCCTGGGCCTCGGCGACGTAGGTGTGGTCGGCGTCGGCGGCGAGGACCTGGGACCACGCGCTGTTGCAGTTGTGCCGGATGAACGCGGACTTCCAGCGCTGGTAGTAGTCCACCACGGCGGCGTCCAAAGTGGACGTGCTGCCGGACGGCCGCAGGATGCCCGCCACGTACGGGGTCTGCCTGCTGCCGAACGGATAGCCGAGACCAGAGGGAGGAGTGGTCGTGGTGGTCGTCGTAGTAGGAGGCGTTGTGGTGGTGGTCGGCGGGTTGCCGCTCACGCCGTAGACCTCCAGCTCCCACAACGAGTAGCCGTACGCGGTGCCGCGGGCCGTGCCGTAGACCCGCACGTACCGGCCCGAACCGGACAAGGTCAGGTCGTCGACGCCGCCATCACCGGTGGTGGTGGAGTAGACGTCGGTCCACGCCGAGCCGTCAGGAGAGGTCTGGACGCGGTACGACTTGGCGTACGCCGCCTCCCAGTTCAGCCGCACCCGGCTGATCGTGTGCGTGGAGCCGAGGTCGACCCGCAACCACTCCGGGTCGTGCCCTTCCACCGAGGCCCAGCGTGACGTCGTGCTGCCGTCGACCGCCTTCGCCGCTTCGAAACCGGAGCCCTCGACCGAGGACGCCGTCACCGCCTTGCCCTGCGAGACCAGTGGATCCGCCGCCGATGCACTGGTCACCCCTGCCACGAGCAGGCCGAGCACGAGCCCTGCCGCCCCTAACGCCGCTGCCGATCTGCCGCCCACAACCGCCTCCAGCAATAGTTAACAAAGCTGACAATGCGAGTGGTTGGCGACGGTAAGCAGGTAAAACACGGCGAACAAGAGGTACGGACCTGTTGTTGCTCGATCGGACAGTGATCAATTCCAGACGTCGCGCACGGCGTCGGCGACGGAGGCGGCCTGCGCGAAGCCCGCTTCGGCGGCGGGTTTGCGGCGGGCCGGGTCGAGCAGGTTGGAGCCGAAAGCGGCCAGCGCCTCCGCGGACGGGCTCACCACGATGGACGGCACGCCCAGCCGGGCGGCCTGCGCTTGTGGAGTCGCCGCAGCGGAAGCCGCACGGGTGAGCGGCGCGACCACGACGACCCGTTCGCAGCCAGCGGCAAGATCCACGTTCGCCGCGGACCGCATGCCACCGTCCATGTAGCGGTGCCCGTCGATCGTCACCGGCGGCCACACCAGCGGCACCGCGCAGCTCGACGCCACCGCGCGCACCAGCGGCACCCCGCTGTCCCGGTCGAACGCCACGAACTTCCCGTCCGCCACATCAACCGCGGTCACCTTCAGAGCGCGCACAGGCCAGTCCTCAACAGACAGTCGCGACGAGAACACCGCCAGCCGAGACTCCTCGGACGGCGTGCGGGCCTTCACCGCGGCACGACCCAGCCGCGCCCGTTTCTGAGCCGGACTACCGGGCATCACGTAGGAAAGGGCGTACCGCACCAGCATCCACGGCGTCAGCCGCGCCGGAATCTCCCCATCGGGCGGCAACAACTGACCCTCGTACAGGTCACTCAACGCGGCACCGCCCGCCAACTGCGTGGCCACCACCGACCCGGCCGACGTCCCCACGAACAGGTCCGCATCTGTCAGGTCGACGCCCGCAGCAGCCAGTCCGTGCAGAATCCCTGTCTCCCAAGCGATTCCGGTGACGCCACCGCCGCCCAGCACCAAAGCCCGTTTTCCGCTCACACGAGCCATCCTACGAAGTGAGACCGGTTCCTGGCCCGTGGTCGTCCGCGCTATCCTGGAATGCGAGACCGAGAAGCGCTGCAACGGGCTCCAGACCCGCCACGCTCGGCTTGCACGACCACGGACAAGGGCGCTTCCGACGACGTTTCGGGAGCGCGCGTGGATGGTCTGAAGTCCCTGCTGAACCAGCGGATCGCCGTGCTCGACGGCGCCTGGGGCACGATGTTCCAGCAGGCCAAGCTCTCGCCGGCCGACTACTACGGCGCGGAGTTCGAGAACCACCACATGGACGTCGTCGGGGACCCGGACCTGCTCAACCTCACGCGCCCGGACCTGGTGCTCGACGTGCACCGCCAGTACCTCGCGGCGGGCGCGGACATCACGACCACCAACACGTTCACCGCCACCTCCATCGGCCAGGCCGACTACGGGCTGCAGGACCGCGTCCGCGACATGAACATCGCGGGCGCGAAAATCGCCCGCCAGGCCGCCGAGGAGTTCGGCGGCAGGTTCGTCGCCGGATCAGTGGGCCCGCTCAACGTCACGCTGAGCCTGTCCCCCAAGGTCGAGGACCCGGCGTACCGCGCCGTGACGTTCGAGCAGGTCAAGGCCTCCTACGCCGAGCAGATCGCCGCTCTGCGCGAGGGCGGGGTCGACCTGCTGCTGATCGAGACGATCTTCGACACGCTCAACTGCAAGGCCGCCATCACCGCCGCCCGCGAGGTCGCCCCCGACCTGCCGCTGTGGATCTCGGTGACGATCGTCGACCTGTCCGGCCGCACGCTGTCGGGCCAGACCGTCGAAGCCTTCTGGAACTCCGTCGAGCACGCGAAGCCGCTGGTCGTGGGCGTGAACTGCTCGCTGGGCGCCGAGGAGATGCGCCCGCACGTCACCGACCTCGCCCGGCTCGCGGACACCTACGTCGCGTGCCACCCCAACGCCGGCCTGCCCAACGCGTTCGGCGGCTACGACGAGACGCCGGACGAGACCGCCGCCCTGCTGAAGGACTTCGCGGGCAAGGGCATCGTCAACATCGTCGGCGGCTGCTGCGGCACCTCCCCCGCGCACATCAAGGCCATCGCCGACGCCGTCCGCGGCATCCAGACGCGCGAGGTCAAAAAGCCCCGCGACACCACCAGGTTCAGCGGGCTGGAGACGTTCGAGATCGGCCCCGACACCGGCTTCGTGATGATCGGTGAGCGCACCAACGTCACCGGCTCGGCGAAGTTCCGCAGGCTGATCGAGGCCGACGACCACCAGGCGGCCCTCGCGGTCGCCCTGGACCAGGTGCGCGGCGGCGCGAACCTGCTGGACGTCAACATGGACGCCGACCTGCTCGACGGCGAGCAGGCGATGACGACGTTCCTGAACCTGATCGCGACCGAGCCGGAGATCGCCCGCATCCCGGTGATGATCGACAGCTCCCGCTGGGGCGTGCTGCAGGCGGGCCTGAAGTGCGTGCAGGGCAAGGGAGTCGTCAACTCGATCAGCCTCAAGGAGGGCGAGGAGCCCTTCCTGCAGCAGGCCCGCACGATCCGCGACTACGGCGCCGGTGTCGTCGTGATGGCGTTCGACGAGCAGGGCCAGGCCGACACGACCGAGCGCAAGGTCGCGATCTGCGGCCGCGCGTACGACCTGTTGACGCAGCAGGCGGGCTTCCCGGCCGAGGACATCATCTTCGACCCGAACGTGCTCGCGGTCGCCACCGGCATCGAGGAGCACAACGGCTACGCCAAGGCGTTCATCGACGCGCTGCCGCTGATCAAGGAGCGATGTCCGGGCGCCCGCACCAGCGGCGGCATCTCGAACCTGTCGTTCTCCTTCCGCGGCAACGACGTCGTCCGCGAAGCCATGCATTCAGCGTTCCTCTTCCACGCCGTCAAGGCCGGGCTGGACATGGGCATCGTCAACGCCGGCCAGCTCGTCGTCTACCAGGACATCCAGCCCGAACTGCTGGAACTGGTCGAGGACGTCATCTTCAACCGCCGTGAGGACGCCACCGACCGGCTCGTCACGCACGCCGAGACCGTCAAGGGCCCCGGCCAGAAGCGCGTGATCGACCTGTCGTGGCGCGAAGCCCCGGTCGGCAAGCGCCTGGAGCACGCGATCCTGCACGGCGTCGTCGACTTCATCGAGGAGGACACCGAAGAAGCCCGCCAAGCCCTGCCCAGGCCGCTCGACGTGATCGAGGGGCCGCTGATGGACGGCATGAAGGTCGTCGGTGACCTGTTCGGCGCGGGCAAGATGTTCCTGCCCCAGGTGGTGAAGAGCGCCCGCGTGATGAAGCGCGCGGTCGCGTACCTGGAACCGTTCATGGACGCCGAGCCCAAGGCGACGGCGGGTGGCAACGGCAAGGTCGTGCTCGCCACGGTCAAGGGCGACGTCCACGACATCGGCAAGAACATCGTCGGCGTTGTCCTGGGTTGCAACAACTACGAGGTGATCGACCTCGGCGTGATGGTGCCGGCCGCGAAGATCCTCGACACGGCGATCAAGGAGCACGCCGACGTCATCGGCCTGTCCGGGCTGATCACGCCGTCGCTCGACGAGATGGTCTCGGTCGCCGAGGAGATGCAGCGGCGCGGCCTGAAGCTGCCGTTGCTGATCGGCGGCGCCACCACGTCCCGCCAGCACACCGCCGTCAAGATCGCCCCGGTCTACGACGAGCCGGTCATCCACGTGCTCGACGCGTCCCGGGTCGTCGGCGTGGTCTCGGATCTGCTCGACGACCGGCGTGGCCACGAGCTGAACCTCACGAACCGCGCCGAGCAGGCCCGCCTGCGTGAGCAGCACGCAAACCGCAAGCAGCTGCCGTTGCTGAGCGTGGAAGCCGCGCGCGCCAACGCGGAAAAGGTCGATTTCGCCGAATTGCCGACCCCGGCATTCACCGGCACGCGCGTGCTGACCCCGTCGATCAGCGAACTCCGCGAGTTCGTCGACTGGACGTTCCTGTTCCTCGCGTGGGAGCTGAAAGGCAAGTTCCCCGCGATCCTCGAACAGCCCGTGGCGCGCGAACTCTTCGACGACGCCACCAAGTTGCTCGACGAAATCATCGCCAATGGTTCGTTCACGGCAAAGGGCGTCTACGGCTTCTGGCCCGCGCATTCCTCCGGTGACGACATCCAGCTGGAGAACGGCACGCTCATCCCGATGCTGCGGCAGCAGACGCAGAAGCAGGTGTCGCGCCCGAACCGCTCGCTCTCGGACTACGTGGCACCGGAAGGCGACCACCTCGGCGGTTTCGCCGTCACGATCCTGGGCGCCGACGAGCTGGCCGTGACGTCGAGGAACGTCAGCTCGTCGGCACCCTCGGCGTCGTACGCCCTGGCCAGCTCGACGGGGTCAC
>NZ_JBEXPJ010000283.1:0-6172 GCF_040611995.1 Lentzea sp. NPDC006480 | reverse complement strand
TGGCGATCCGCGACGCCGGGCGAGAAGCCGCCAGAGAGCTGCGAGCGACCCTCGAAGCGCTTCGGGACGACGACAAGAACCCTCCGCACGGCATCAGCTGGACCGCGGCGACCACCGGGTCGCCAGGCTGCCCGGCGATACCGGTCGCGACCTCCCGGTCGATCAGGCCGAGAAACCCGCTCTGCGCCTGGAACTGGTACCAGTGCGCCTGCGCGAGGTGCGTCAGCAGGTCGGGCGGACACTCGTGGGGCGGCGGCAGGTCGGCGGTGAGCAGCGCCGCGATGTCGCCGGTGTACTCGAACTCCTCGACCACCGTCCGGACGTCGTCGTACACGCGCAGCCCCCTGATCCGTCCCGCCCACGGTAGCGTGATCGCGATCGCGGTGAAGGGAGTTCGGAGATCGGCATGGCAGCGAAGACCAGGGTCGAGGCCCTGTGCGAGCAGTCGGGCGAGGCATTGGCCGAACGCGCCGCCCGGTACGGCGTCGCGGACGTCCTGGCCAGAGTCACCGCGGGAGCAGCGGGCGGTGAAGTGTCCGAAGTGGACCTCGACCTGCTCGACGACGCCTTCGCCCGCAACGGCATCGACAACCTGACACGGCGACCGCGCGGGTTCGAGCCGTGGAAGGGAGCGCGGGGCGTGGCGGTGACGGCGTTCGTGTGCCCGACGGACGCGTGCACGCGGTCGGCGTTGGACGAGCGCCCTTCGTGTGCGCTGACCGGGTTGCGGTTCCGTGAGATCAGGGTCGACCTGTGACGACGTTCCTCACCGAGCTCGGGAAGAACCTGGCCACGCGCTGGGCGTCCGCGCTCGCGTTGCCCGCCGCGGTGTTCGTCGCTCTGGTGTCGGTGGCCGCGGTGCTCGGACACTCGCACGCGCTCGACTTCGCCTTGCTGCAGAGACGTGTCCTGGCGGTCTCGACCGGGCCCGCACTCGTGTGGGCCGCGGCCGGGTTCCTCGCGGCCACGGCCGCGGTCGGGCTGACGGTGACCGCGCTGGGTGGCGCCGTGGTCGCGGCCTGGGGTGCGACGGGCACGCCGTTGACAGCCGTCCGGCGCTGGAGGTGGCGGCGGGCGTCGGGGAAGGCGGAGGCCGCGGTCAAGGCGGTGCTGGCGGATCGGTCGAACCGGAAGGCGAAGGCCAGGGCGCGGCGGGCGGTGTTGCGGCGCGACGGGATCGCCGAGATCGAGCCGGCCTGCCCGACGTGGGCCGGTGACCGGCTGCGGGGAGTGGACGAACGGGTCCGGCGGACCGGCCTCGACCTGACCACGCTGTGGCCGCGGTTGTGGCTGGTGCTGCCGGACCCGGTGCGCGCAGAGGTGACGACGGTCCAGGAACGGTGCGCGTCCGCCGCCAGGACTCCGGTGTGGGGCTTGGCCTGTCTGGCCGTGGGCGGCTATTGGTGGCCCGCCCTGGTGCCCGGGGTGTGGGCGTTGGTGGTGTCGGGACGGCGGATTCGCCGCGCGGTCGGGGTGTACGCGGATCTGGTGGAGGCCGCGGTCGACCTGCACGTCCGTGACGTCGCTGACCAGCTCGGGTTCGAGCTGACCGGGCGGATGACGCCGGAGATCGGCGCGCAGATGACCGAGGCGCTGCGGAAACGACCGCTCTGACGATCTGACTGCGGAGTCGCCGGTCTGCGGGATGGGCCGAACTCGATGCGTCCCTCCACTGTGGACTCAATGCGGAGACTTCTGCCTATAGGGTTCCCGCCATGAGCAGAAAACTGATGGTGGGGCTCGGGGTCGTGCTGGTCCTGCTCGGCGCGGTCTGGACGGCACAAGGTCTGGGTTACCTGAAGGGCAGCTTCATGACCGGGCAACAGCTGTGGACGACGATCGGCCTGCTGTGCGCCGGCGCCGGCGTCATGTTGCTGATTCCCTGGCCGAAGAAGAGGTGACGTCATCGGCTGATCCCCGCGGAGAGCGCTTGCCTGCCCTGTGAGGGATGGTTAACCGCGAATTTACGCGGTGCCGCTGATGGGAAACACCGGAGCGCGACCGTTATTACCTGTCGCTCGACAGATATTCCGGCCGGCCTCTCGGAGGACCCATGAGCACGTCTCTCAGTGACACCCCGGCACTCGGTTACGCCCAGGAGCTGCGCAGGGGAGTGGGCACGTTCTCGTCGTTCGCTGCGGGGTTCTCGTTCGTCTCGATCCTCACCACCGTGTTCCAGCTCTTCGGGCTGGGCTTCGGGCTCGGTGGCGCGTCGTTCTTCTGGGCCTGGCCGCTGGTCTTCGCCGGGCAGCTGCTGGTGGCTCTGTGCTTCGCCGAGCTCGCGGCGCGGTGGCCGGTCTCGGGCGCGATCTTCCAGTGGTCGGGCCGGTTGGCGGGGACGACCGCGGGCTGGTTCGCCGGGTGGGTCATGGTCATCGGTCAGATCCTCACCGTCGCGGCCGCCGCGATCGCGATCCAGGTCGTCCTGCCGAGCATCTGGTCCGGGTTCCAGATCGTCGGCGGATCCGGTGCGGACTCGGCGGTCACGTCGCCGACCGGTGCGCAGAACGCGGTCCTGCTCGGCGTGATCCTGCTCGTGGTCACCACGGTCGTGAACATCGCCGGGATCCGGCACATGGCCGCGGCCACGAGCGTCGGTGTCACGATCGAGATCGTCGCGGTGATCGCGTTGGTGTTCGCCCTGTTCGTCCTGCCCGAACGCGGTCCTGACGTCGTGTTCCACCACGAGGGCTGGACCGGCACCGGCGCTTATCTGCCCGCGTTCCTCGCCTCGTCGCTGATGGCCGCGTACGTGATGGTGGGGTTCGACTCCGCGGGTGAACTGTCCGAGGAGACGCATTCGCCGCGCAGAACGACCCCGCGGACCATCCTGCACGCGCTCATCGCGTCGGCCGTCGGTGGAGCGTTGCTCATCATCGGCGCGCTGATGGCCGCGCCGAGCCTCACCGACGGCAACCTGGCGACCGGCGGGCTCTCGTGGGTCCTCACCGAACGCCTGGGCGGTGTGCTGGGCCGCCTGTTCCTGTGTTGCGTCGCCGTGGCCGTCTTCGCGTGCACGCTGGCCATCCAGACCGCCGGCGCGCGGATGATCTACTCGATGGCCAGGGACAAGGCCTTCCCGTTCCACCGCGCGCTCAGCAAGGTGTCGCCGCGCACCGGCACCCCGGTCGGTGCGTCGATCGTCGTCGGTGTCGGCGCGGCGATCGCACTCGTGGTCAACATCGGTCAGTCCGCGATCTTCACCGCGCTGTCGAGCCTGTGCATCGCGATGCTCTACCTCGCGTACCTGGGCGTGACAGTGCCGCTGCTGATCGCCCGGCTCCGCGGGACCGGCTGGCCCAGAGGCGTTGACGAGCAAGGAAAACCGCTGTTCAGCCTGGGGCGTTGGGGCATTCCGCTGAACGCCCTCGCGGTCGTCTACCAGATCGGCATGGCGGTCAACCTGCTGTGGCCGCGCCCGGAGATCTACGACCTCACCGGCGAGACCTGGTGGCTGCGCTGGAGCGCGTTGCTCGTGGTCGCGCTCAGCCTTGCGACCGGAGCCGGGTACCTGCTCTTCACACGCCGGCTGCGCGGCCGGATCGAACTGCGCCACGTCCCGCACACCGCACAGGAGTCCTAGTGTCCACTGTGGATTCGCACCTCACGGACACCGTTCTCAACGCCAGGGCGGACGCCCGCGCGCAGGGCGGGCAGACGAGCGAGTGGATGCCCTACCTGCCCGCGTCGTCGAGCCCGTACCGGCCTGCGGGAGTCGAAGCGCTCACGTGGGCGGAAACCGTTGCCCCCGGCGGATACACGCACAAGGTGCTCGCCAGGGGCAGCCGGATCCGGTTCGACGACCCGACCGGTGACGCGTGCGCGCACGTGATCGTCTACAACGCACTGGAACCGGTCGAGCGGCTCAACGTCGCCGACACCGTGAAGATCCCCTGGCAGGCGTACCTCGGGGCCGGGCACCCGTTGCTGTCGGGTGACGGCCGCGTGCTGGCGACGATCGTCGGAGACACGTCCGGCCACCACGACGCGTTCTGCGGAACGAGCACCGAGGCGTGGAACGAGCGGAAGTACGGCGACGCCAGGCCGGAAGGGCCGTCCCCGGCGGGCCGATCGCTCTTCGTCAAGGCCGCGGCCAAACACGGGCTCGCACCGCGCGACCTCCCGCCGAGTGTGTCCTTCTTCCAGGGAATCCGGGTCGACCCCGACGGAGCGTTCGAGTGGCGGGGATCGGCGGGGGCGGGCACCTCGGTCGAGCTGCTGGCTGAACTGCCGTTGCTGATGCTGGTGGCGAACGTGCCGCACCCGCTCGACCCCCGCTCCGAGTACGTGGCCGGGCCGCTGCGCGTGCACGCCTGGCGCGCCGCTCCCACGGGACCGGACGACGAGCGTTTCCAGGCCACGCCCGAACTGCACCGGGCCTACCTGAACACCATCGACTACGCGGAGGCCCGAGGACTGTGACCAGCTCAGTGTCGTTCGACTGGTCGGAACCACTCGTGCCGGGCGAGGTCGTGCTCGACGACCGGGTCGCGCCCAACGCCTCCTGGTCCGCTGTGGTGCGGGCAGGCCATGTGCTGACCATTGTGGACGTTGGTGGCAACCAGTCGGGCGACTGCCTGATCTACCACGCGGCCAACACCGAGGAGCGTTACAGCGTGCCGGACACGCTGGCGTGGCAGGGCAACGCCTACGTCCGCACCGGCACGGTGCTGCGCAGCAACCTGGGCAACCCGTTGATGACCGTGGTCGGCAACGAGATCGACCGGCAGGACACCATCGGCGGCGCCTGCTCCAAGGAGTCCAACACGCTGCGGTACGGCCACCACGTCATGTTCCACCACGGCTGCCGGGAGAACTTCCTCTCCGAGGGCCAGAAGCACGGTCTCGGCCTGCGCGACCTGGTGTCGAACCTCAACTGGTTCATGAACGTCCCGGTCGAGGCGGATGGCGCGCTCGGCATCGTCGACGGGATGTCGGCGCCGGGCAAGCGGGTCGCGGTGCGTGCCGACGTGGACGTGCTCGTGCTGGTCTCGAACTGCCCCCAGATGAACAATCCCTGCAACGACTTCAACCCGACCCCGCTGCGCATGATCGTGGTGGCGCCATGACCTCTTTCGACGTCGTCCTGGTCGCGAACCGCGGCGAGATCGCGCGCCGGATCATCCGCACGGCGCACGCGCTGGGCATGAAGGCGGTCGCGGTCTACTCCGACGCCGACCGCGCGGCACCGCACGTGCGGGAGGCCGACGCCGCCGTCTGGCTCGGTCCGGCTCCCGCGCGCGACTCCTACCTGCGGGCCGACGCGATCATCGAGGCCGCGCTCGGCAGCGGCGCCGGACTGGTCCACCCCGGCTACGGATTCCTGTCCGAGAGCGTCACGTTCGCGCGTTCCGTGGAGGAGGCGGGCCTGCGGTTCGTCGGCCCGGCGTCCGAGCAGATCGCCGCGTTCGGGGAGAAGCACACCGCCCGGGAGATCGCGCGCCGCGCCGGCGTGCCCATGCTCGCCGGGACCGGCCTGCTGTCGTCGGCGGACGAAGCGGTCGCCGAGGCGGAGCGGATCGGGCTGCCCGTGATGGTCAAGGCGACCGGGGGAGGCGGCGGCATCGGCATGCGAGCCTGCGCCACCACCGACGAGGTGCGCGAGGCGTTCGACGGCGTCGTTGCGCTGGCACAGCAGAACTTCGGCGCCGCGGGCGTGTTCCTGGAACGGCTCGTGCGCCCGGCTCGGCACGTGGAGGTGCAGCTCTTCGGCGACGGTCTCGGCCGGGTCGCGATGATCGGCGATCGCGACTGCTCGTTGCAGCGCCGCAACCAGAAGGTCGTCGAGGAGGCACCCGCTCCGGCCCTGCCCGGCCACGTCCGCGACCTCCTGCACACCTCGGCACGGGAGCTGGCCGCGTCGGTGCGCTACCGCAGTGCCGGGACCGTCGAGTTCATCTACGACCCGGTCCGCGAGGAGGCCTCGTTCCTGGAGGTCAACACCCGCCTGCAGGTCGAGCACCCGGTCACCGAGATGGTCTTCGGCGTCGACCTGGTCGAGCTGATGCTCCGGCTCGCCAGGGACGGCGCGGACGGTCTGCCCGAGCGCGTCTTCGACTCCCCGTGGGAGCCGGACGGGCACGCCGTCGAAGCCCGCGTCTACGCCGAGGATCCCGCGAAGGAGTCGTTGCCGTCGCCGGGCCTGGTGACGCGGGCGGTCTTCCCGGCCGAC
>NZ_JBEXPJ010000282.1:0-6288 GCF_040611995.1 Lentzea sp. NPDC006480 | reverse complement strand
CCGAGCCCGGGGGTAGGCCGCGGATTCTGATCGGTCCGGCTTTCAAGGAGATGAAGGCGGCTTTTGAGCTCAGGCGTATGGAGGTTGTGCCGGGCGTGTACATGCACGGCTCGGCGGAGGTCATCGGGCTGCAGATGCTGCCGGTGCTCGGCACCGTCGTGCCCCGTGAGGAGGCCGCGCCGTACGCGGCCAGGCTCGGGGTGGCCTTCCAGCTGACGAACTTCCTGCGCGACGTCGGCGAGGACCTCGACCGCGGCCGGGTGTACCTGCCGCAGGACGTCCTCGGCGCGCACGGCGTCGACCGCGACCTTTTGCAATGGGTGCGTTGCCGTCGTCGTGCAAACGTCCAGGTGCAACGGGCGCTGGACGATCTCGTAGCGCACTCGTATGCGATATATCAGTCGGCCGAGCCGGGGATCGGGATGCTGTCGCCGGCGTCGCGGCCCTGCATGCGGACCGCGTACACGCTGTATCGCGACATCTTGGGACTGGTCGGCTGCGAGGTGCTCTGGAAGCGGGTCGCGGTGCCGAACTCTCGTCGTCTCGCGGTGGCAGTGCCCGGCGCGGGCCGGGCACTGCTCGCACGCGCGATGGTCAGATGAACACGCCGTTGGACGTTCTAGAGGACGACGACGCCGACGATGTTCGACGTCGCCGAGGCGTAGGCGCTCGTGCCGGGGAAGTAGAGGCGCAGGTCGGCCGAGGCGTCGATGGTCAGCTTGGCGTTGAACTGCGCGTTCGGGCTGCAGGACTTCGTGAAGATGTTGGTCCACACGCCCGCGTTGACCCTGACCTGGGCGAAGACGTCGAGACCCAGCGTCAGCTGACGCTCACCGCCCTGGGCGCCGAGCTTGCCCTTGATCTGGAGCTGGTTGCCCTTCTTGATCTTGACGTTGGCGCCGCCCGCGTCCAGTTCGAGCGTGGTGGGCTTGGCGTGCACCGCGGGCGCGGCGGAAGCGACGGCGGGCGACAGCAGCAGAGCGAGAGCGGCGAGACCGGTGGCAAGAGCGGTGGTGAAACGCTGGTTGATCATGCGCACCAGTTCAGGGGTTCCGGACGTCTCTCGCCTGGGGAGACGCCCGGAACCGCCGCATCGTGTGAACTAGAAGCCCATGGCTTGCGCGCGCCGCTTTACCTCACGCCCACGGTCTCCGCGCAATGCTTCGATCGGAGTGCCAGGGAGGCTCGTGTCCTCCGTGAAGAGCCAGCGCAGAATCTCGTCCGAGGAGAAGTTCTGGTCGCGGAGCACCGTGATGGTGCCCGGCAGACCCTTCACCACGGTTCCGGCGGCGAGGAACGCTTCGGGAACGACGAGAACGCCGTCCCGCCGCACGGCGAGCAGTTGCCCGTCACGCAGCAGTTGTTGGACCCGCGTTACCGGGAGTCCCATTCGGTCGGCCACCTCGGGGAGAGGAAGAACCTCCAGGTCGGCAGCCAGTACATCCGCAGCGGCAGGAATCGCACTCACGGGGGTCACGATGCCATAACCGAACTGTGAACGCCCTTCCGCCAACCGGGTCATCCTGAGCTTTACCATCTCGCACTGTGGAGAGGTCGGTTTCGAACGTGATGGGTGGACTGCTCGAGCAGCGCTACCGGGTGGACTCCGTGCTCGCGCGGGGTGGCATGTCCACCGTCTATCGAGGTCGCGACACTCGCCTCGATCGCGATGTGGCCGTGAAGGTGATGGATCCGCGCCTGACGGCGGACCCGGCGTTCGTCGCGCGCTTCGTGCGCGAGGCGCGCGCGGCCGCGCAGTTGCATCACCCGGCCGTGGTGTCCGTGCACGACCAGGGCGTCGACGGTGACCAGGTGTACCTGGTGATGGAGCTGATCGACGGCGGAAACCTCCGTGACCTGCTCAATCAGCGCGGCAAGCTCCCCCCTGCCATCGCGTTGAGCGTGCTCGGCCCCGTGCTGTCCGCGTTGGGCGCGGCCCACCGCGCCGGACTGGTGCACCGCGACGTGAAGCCGGAGAACGTGCTGATCGGACCGGGTGGCCAGGTCAAGGTGGCGGACTTCGGACTGGCTCGCGCGATCGCCGAGAACGGCGTCACGAGCGACAGCGAGATCCTCGGCACTGTGGCCTACCTCTCACCAGAACAGGTGGAGACGGGTGCCGCGGACGCGCGCAGTGACGTCTACTCGGCCGGAATCGTGCTCTACGAGATGCTGGCTGGTCAGGCGCCGTACCGCGGCGAGACGCCCATCTCGGTGGCCTACCAGCACGTGAACAACGACGTTCCGTCCGTCCCCGACATCCCGTTGGCGCTGGACACGCTGGTGCGCAAGGCGACGCGGCGCGACCCGTCGCTGCGTCCCGCGAACGCCGACGCGTTCCTCGCCGAGCTGGAGCGCGTGGGCTCTGAGCTGGGCCTCACGCCGCAGCCGGTGCCCGTGCCCGGCTCCGCGCCCGAGAACGACAAGACGATGGTCATGAGACCGGTTCCGGTCTCGGTCGGCGCCACTCCGCCGTCGATCGCCGAGGCGACCCGGCCGGTGCAGCCGGTGCAGTCCGCGATGACGACGATCAACACGAGCCCGCCGCCGACGCCGCCGCCGGGATTCCCCGGCACGCGTGCGATGCCGCGCCCGGAGCAGCCGCGGCGTCGTCCCCCGCAGAAGCGGAAGCCGAAGATCGACCCGGTCGAGGAAGAGCGCAAGCGGCGCAAGAAGCTCTTCATCATCTGGGGCTCCGTGGTCGCGGTGCTGGCGTTGATCGTCGGCCTGTTCTCCTGGTACCTCGGCGCCGGCCGCTGGACGGCCGTGCCCGCGGTGGTCGGGCAGTCCGAGGTGAACGCGTCGCAGCTGGTGCGGGCCGCGCAGCTCACCGGGCTGGTCGAGAAGGTGCCGTCGAACGACGTGCCGAACGGCCAGGTCATCAGCACCGAACCCCCCGCGGGCGCGGAGCTGCGCAAGAACGAGACCGTGAAGCTCGTCGTCTCGCGCGGCAAGCCCGTCGTGCCGTTCATCAACGCCGGCGTCGACGTCGAAGCCGCGACGAAGGACATCGAAGCCGCGGGCTTGAAAGCGGCCAAGGACCCGACGAAGGACGCGTTCCACGACACGGTGCCGATCGGCAAGGTCGTGGCGCTGGACCCGCGTCCGGGGACGGCCCTGACGATCAACAGCCCGGTGACCCTGGTGCTGAGCAAGGGTCCCGCGCCGCGCAGGCCGGTGCCGAACGTGCAGGGCAAGTCGAAGGACGAGGCGTTTGCCGAGTTGCAGCGCGCCGGGCTGGAACCGGTCGAGGCGACCGGCCAGGACGCGGCCAACGGCGATGACGCGCGCGTGGTGCGGACGGATCCGCCCGCGGGCACTGTGCTGGAGGGGAA
The DNA here is from genome assembly GCF_040611995.1 of Lentzea sp. NPDC006480. Taxonomy (NCBI): domain Bacteria; kingdom Bacillati; phylum Actinomycetota; class Actinomycetes; order Pseudonocardiales; family Pseudonocardiaceae; genus Lentzea; species Lentzea sp. NPDC006480. Next base: position 2,953 of record NZ_JBEXPJ010000282.1, on the reverse strand, counting down.
CGCGAACAAGCGCGTCACCGTGTTCTTCCAGGACAACTCGGAGATCGAGGTGCCGGACGTGACGCGGCAGAAGGTCCGGGACGCGAAGAAGGAACTGGAGGAACGCGGCTTCAAGGTGAAGGTCGAGTTCAACCGGAACAACAACGCGACGGTCGTGAACCAGAACCCGCCGCCGGGCACCAAGGTCAAGCGCGGCACGGAGATCACCATCGTCGGGCTCTGACCTGAGGAAACAGAAGGGCCCCGCGTTCTCGACGCGGGGCCCTTCGTTCTTCAGCTCGTCTTCAGGAAACCCTTACGAGCGGAGCATCTCGGCGACGAGGAACGCGAGCTCGAGCGACTGCTGCGTGTTCAGGCGCGGGTCGCACGCCGTCTCGTAGCGGCCGGCGAGGTCGTCGTCGGAGATCTCCTGCGCGCCACCGAGGCACTCGGTGACGTCCTCACCCGTGAGCTCGATGTGGATGCCACCGGGGTGCGTGCCGAGGCGGCGGTGCACCTCGAAGAAGCCCTGGACCTCGTCGACGATGCGGTCGAAGTGCCGGGTCTTGTAGCCGGTGGACGACTCGTGCGTGTTGCCGTGCATCGGGTCGCACTGCCAGATGACCTTGTGGCCGCTGGCTTCGACCTTCTCGATGATCGCGGGGAGCACGTCGCGCACCTTCTGGTTGCCCATGCGCGAGATGAGCGTGAGGCGGCCCGGCTCATTGCGCGGGTCGAGACGCTCGACGTACTCGACGGCCATCTCCGGTGACGTCGTCGGACCGATCTTGAGACCGATCGGGTTCGACAGCATCTCGGCGAACGCGATGTGCGCGCCGTCGAGCTGACGGGTGCGCTCACCGATCCACACGAAGTGCGACGACAGGTCGTAGAGCCTGGGCTCGTCGCGCGTCGTGTCGAGGCGGAGCAGCGCGCGCTCGTAGTCGAGGAGCAGCGCCTCGTGCGAGGCGAAGATCTCCGTGCCGTGCAGCGACTGGTCGTTCACGCCGCACGCCGACATGAACTTCAGGCCGCGGTCGATCTCGCCGGCCAGCGCCTCGTACCGCTCACCGGCGGGCGAGGTGCGCACGAAGTCGCGGTTCCAGTCGTGCACGCGGTGCAGGTCGGCCAGACCCGCGCCGGTGAGCGCGCGCAGCAGGTTCATGGCCGCGCCGGCGTTGGCGTAGGCGCGGATCATGCGGCCGGGGTCGGCGACGCGCGCTTCGGGCGTCGGGACCAGGGAGTTGATGATGTCGCCGCGGTAGGACGGCAGACCGAGCGCGTCGATGCCCGACGAACGCGGCTTGGCGTACTGGCCGGCGATGCGGCCGACCTTCACCACCGGAAGGCTCGCGCCGTAGGTCAGCACCACGGCCATCTGCAGCAGGGTCCGGATGTTCGCGCGGATGTGCGGCTCGGTGTTGTCAGCGAACGTCTCCGCGCAGTCACCGCCCTGCAGCAGAAATGCCTCACCGTTCGCGACCTGCGCCAGTTGCGTGTGCAGCCGGTCGATCTCGGCGGGCACGGTGATCGGCGGCACGCTCTCGAGCACGGTCCGCACGCGACGCACCTGTTCGGCGTCGGGCCATTCGGGCTGCTGGGCTGCCGGGCGCGACAGGGCGTCGTCCAGGCGCTTGCGCATCTCGGGAGGCAGCGGCGGAAGCTCGGGAAGCGTGTCGATGGGCACGTCCACGGTCCAGTTCACGCTGCTCATCCTAGTTGTCCCACACTGAGAGACCGGGCCGGGCCTGTCAGCAGTTCGAGGGGTGTTCTTATGGGCGCCATCAGGTGGCGTGCGGGCGAGTGAAGTCTGTTACTTGTCAACTATCGACCTCTGCCCTATTGAGACGACGCACTGCATGATGTGGCCATGGACGCCACCCGGTTGGATGACGGCACCGCGACCCGGCTGCTGGCCATCGCGATCGACAACATCCAGCGCGATCACCCGGTGCACTGGTCGCACGTCATCGACGGCGACGACCGGCTGATACCGCAACGGGTGCTGCATCCCGTGTTCGCCGGGTCGTTCGACTGGCACTCGTGCGTGCACCAGACGTGGCTCGCCGTGCGTCTCTTGCGGCTGCGTCCTTCTCTCACGGGGGCTGATGCGGCCCGTGACGCGCTCGAGAAGCTGATCACGCAGGAGAACTGCGCTGTCGAGGCCGCGTTCTTCGCCTCTGCCTCGGGTCGGCACTGGGAGCGGCCCTACGGCTGGGCGTGGCTGTTGCTGCTCGACGCGGAACTGCGCACCTCCGGCCTGCCGTGGTCGGTGGCGCCGATCGCGGACGTCCTGCGCGACCGGTGGCTCGAATGGATTTCGGCCGCGCGCCTCCCGGTGCGCACCGGCACCCACGGCAACACCGCCTTCGCGACCGGCCTGGTGTTCGACGCGGCTCAGGTGAACGGCGACTTCGAGCTGGCGTCGGCGTGCATCGACGCGGCTCTGCGCTGGCACCGGGAGGAGGTCGCGTACGGCGGGTTCGAGCCGGACGCCGCCGACTTCCTCTCCCCCGCACTCACGACGGCCGACCTGATGCGCCGCGCCCTCGACACCCCGGAGTTCGGCGCCTGGTTCGACGCCTACCTGCCGGACCTCGACGCGGACCGGTGGCGGGTGCTGCGCGAGCCCTTCCCGGTCGACGACCCCAGCGACCCCTACGGCTCGCACCTGGCGGGGCTCGCGCTGTCCCGTGCCTGGAACTGGGAGGCCATCGCGGACTCGCTCCCAGCGGGGCACCGATACGCCTCGCTGGCCCGCACCGCTTCCGCCGCGCACCGCGAGGCCGGGTGGACCTACGTGTTCGGCGGCCACGGCTACATGGCTGACCACTGGCTCGGCACGTTCGCCGCATACCTCGACGTCAAAGCCTTCTGACCTGCACCAACGCGTCCTTATGCAAAAGACGTCATGGATCGCGCCGGCGGAGAACCACCTCGCCCTGGCGCGTCAGCTCAGCAGCGGGCGCAGTGC
>NZ_JBEXPJ010000281.1:0-6574 GCF_040611995.1 Lentzea sp. NPDC006480 | reverse complement strand
CGCACGTGCCGCCGGCCGCCTGATCAGCCGCTCCGAGATCGTGGAGCGCGCTTGTTCGTGGCTGCGCGACTCGGTTCCGCACAGCCAGACGAGGTTCCACCAGAACGAGCACGGCATCTACCGCGCCGACTGCTCGGGGTTCGTGTCGATGGCGTGGGGGCTGCCCGGCAAACCGGAGGACCGGCACGGCGGATCGGACACGCCGGGGCTCGTCGTCGTCAGCAGTCTGATCACGGCCGACGAGCTGAAGGCCGGCGACGTGATCATCCGTGGCGAGGGCGGCAACGACACCAGGCACGTCGTGATCTTCGCGGCGTGGGCCGAGGAACCCGGCCGGTACTGGGCGTACGAACAGGCGGGTGGTCACCGCACCCGCCTGCGCTCCGTCACCTATCCCTACGAGACAGGCGCCGAGTTGTACGCCCCGCGGCGCTACGTCAGCGTGCTTGAACCGTGAACGAGTAGTCGCCGGTCCTGCCCGCCTCCGACCAGATGATGATCTGCGTCTTGCCACCCTCGCCCTCGTGCTTGGGGTTCCAGCAGACGTAGTGCGGCGTGTAGGTCTTCGCCTCGTCCTCGGACTCGCTCGAGAACCCGAGCTGGATGTCCTCGCAGGGCTTTCCGTCCTCGATCTCGACGCTGGCGGCGTCGAACGTGTGGACGTCGACCCGGCCCGGCACGTCGAGCTTGCCCTTGATCTCGCCGGCCTTGGACTGGAACGCGCGCTTCTTCAGCGTCACCATCCGGAAGCTGTACTTGCCGGGCGTGCCCTCGTGCCCGGTGACGACGAGCTTGTGCTTGCCGGGGGCGGTGACGCCGAACTGGTTCGGGCCGGGCAGCCCGTTGCCCTTCTGGTTCGCGCCGCTCTCCTCGGCCGTGGCGATCTTGAAGTCGACCTCGCCCTCGACGTCGACGAGCTCGAACTCCTTGGCGTCGCCCAGATCGATGTCGTAGGTGTCCTGCTCGTCCGCGCTCGCGATGTCACCGGAGCGGGAGTCGCCGTCCAAGATGGCACCGGTCGCGTTGGCCTTCTTGTCCTGCTGCTGCGTGGCCTGCTGCTCCGGCGTGCTCACCGGGTTCTGGGCCAAGTTCGCTTTGCCGCACCCCGCGAGCAGAACTACGAGCGCGGCGATGATCGTGAGTCTCACTGGTCTCCCTCGTGCACGGTCCAGCCCGACTGGTTCGGGACCAGGACCCTGAATGCGTTGCTCGTGTCCTCGAAGTGGCGCAGCAGCTCGGTCGTCAACGCCGGCACCTCGCTGGTTTCGCAGCGCAGATCGTGAGGCACGTGGCGGTCGAAGAGCGACTGTTGTTCCACATAGGCCAGTGGACGGGCCTGATCGACCAAAGGCCTTGCCTTGACCCGCAACGGCCTGGCATAAGACGCCCCGATCACGGGGTCGCCCATGAACGCCGGCACGACCGCGAGCACCCGGCGCCCGACGAGGTCACCCGGCACGAACCGTTCCGGCGGCGCCGTGACGTAGGCGGCCAGCCCGGCGAACTCGCGCCCCCTCCGCGCGAGTTCGCCGAGCACCCCCAGTGCGGCAGGCGCGTCCGCGAGCCGGTACAGCAGCACGCCGCCGTAGACCTTGTGGTCCAACGGGTGCAGCCGCAGCGTGACGCTCGTGAGCACACCTTCCGGCTCCTCGGTGGTGACCAGCCGGCCGTCCGCCGTGATGCACTCGGCGCGGACCAGGTTGTCCCTGGTCGTTCCGTGCAACGGCGTGAGCCAGCCCGGTGCCCTCCCCAGCACGGCGGCCACCACCGAGGTGTGCGAGAGGCGCGGGCCCGGTGTGGCCAGCCCGTGCGCCTGCGTCGCCGCGTCCAGCTCCGCCCAGGTGGCCCCCGCCTGCACCTCGGCCGTGCCGTCGGAGATCGTGATCCCCTTCAACGCGCTCAGGTCCAGCGCCAGCTCGTCCGGGCCCGGAGTCCGGCTCGTGGTGACCCGGATCCGTTGCCGCGACGCGAACCGCATGGTCGCCGAGATGTCGTGCGGCGTGGCCACCCGCACCTCGGCGACCGCGGTGCTCCCCCCGGAGCCCGGCGTCCGCACGGTTCCCCTGACCTCCGTGCACAACGTCGTGATGTCCATGGGTTGAAGCCTGGCGACCCGGCGTTTCACGGACGTCTCACCGGTGAGATGCTGACCTTGTGCCAACCCTCGCGGTACACCTTCTCGGGCCCGTTGACGTGCGGGTTTCCGATGTCACGATCACGCTGGACCGGCCGCTCGAACGCGCGCTGGTCGCTCGGCTGTCGCTGGCGCGCGGTGCTGCCGTGTCCGACGAGCGCCTCGCCCGCGACCTGTGGGGTGACGTCGACCTGGCCCGGCCGCGCGAGCGTTTGCGGGTGCTGGCGTCCCGGCTGCGGGCGAACCTCGGAGACGCTGCTTCGGCGTTGTCGCGGACCGCGGCGGGTTATGTGCTCGACGCGTCGCCGTCCGATGTGGTCGCTGCCGAGGCCGCGTTGTCCGACGGCAGCAGGGAGGCGATCTCCCAGGCGCTGGCGTTGTGGCGTGGCGACTCGCTGGCGGACTTGCGCGCGGTGCCGTTCGGTTTCGCCGAGGGGGAGCGCCTCGACGGTCTGCGCGTTGATCTCCGGGTCGCGTACCTGAGCGCGTTGCTCGACGGTGGCGCCGGGATCGAGCTGCGGGCCGAGCTGGAGGAACTGGTCGGCTCGCACCCGATGCACGAGCGGCTGAGCTGCATGCTGGCGTTGTGCTTGTACCGGGGTGGGCGGCAGGCGGACGCACTGGCGGCGCTGTCCCGGTTGCGGGAACGGCTGTCCGACGAGCTCGGCGTGGATCCGGCGCCCGAGACCGTGTCGATGGAGCTGCAGATCCTGCGCCAGGAGGCTCCCGGCAGTGCTCCGAAGCGCCGGTTGCCCGCTGCCGGAACCACGTTCCTGGGACGCGACGCGGATCGGGCCGCGGTGGTCGAACGGTTGTCGGTCACGCGGCTCGTGACGCTGACCGGTGTCGCCGGCAGTGGCAAGACGCGGCTGGCGCTGGAGGTCGCACGGGTCGTAGAGCGGCCGGTGGTGTGGCTCGATCTCACGGCGGTGCGGGCCGAGGACGAGATCCTGCCCGCGCTGGTCGCCGAGGCCGGTGACGACTACCTGGCCGAGCTGGAAGGCGCGGTGCTCGTCGTCGACAACGCCGAGCACGTGCTGTCCGCTGCCTCCTCGATGGTCTCGGAGTTGTTGTCGCACACGGGAAAGCTGTCGGTGCTCGCCACCTCGCAACGGCCGCTGCTGGTCGAGGGCGAAGAGGTCCGGCACGTCGGTGCGCTGCCTGCCTCGGCTGCTTCTCTGCTGTTCTGCGACCGCAGTGGCGCCGAACCCTCCGCCGATGTGGACGCCATCTGCGCTGCGGTCGACCATCTGCCGTTGGGCGTCGAGCTGGCCGCCGGTCTCACGCGCACGTTGTCCGTCTCGCAGCTGGCCCGGCGGCTCGACGACCGGTTGCGGTTGCTCGTCGGCGGCCTGCGGGGAAGTCGTCAGCGGCACAGCAGCCTGCGCGCGGCCCTGGACTGGAGCCACGAGCTGTTGGATGAGGTCCAACAGGCCGTGCTGCGCCGCACGGGCGTGTTCCTGGGTGGCTGGACCCTGGAAGCCGCCGAGGAGGTCCTCGCGTTCGACGGCCTGGACGTCGCGGACATCGCCGCGACGTTGACGGAGCTGGCGGACCGCAACCTGATCTCGGTGTCCGCGGGGCCGCGGTTCCGGATGCTGGAGACGGTCCGTCACTACGCGCTCGACAAACTGCGCGATGCCGGCGAGGACGAGCTCGTGCGGGCCCGGCACATCGAGTGGTGCTCCGGGTTCGTGGCGGGGCGCGACGTGCGGGAGGACGCCGCGGCGGTGATGGGCGAGCTCTACCTGGAGTGGCCGAACCTGTTGTCCGCCATGGAGTCCGCCGCCGGTACCGAACGCGCCGGGGACGGTCTGCGGCTGGCCGTCGCCATGCAGGACGCCTGGATGGTGCGCGGATTGGTCGTGCAGGCCGCTCGTATCTACGAGGACCTGATCGACGCCGAGGTGCCCGACGACGTCCGTGCTCTCGCGCTCTGCAACTACGGCTTCTTCTGCACGCAGATCGGCCGCCTGACGCTCGCCACGTCGTTGCTCGACAGGGCCGCGCCGCTGGTCGAGGACGATCTCGTGACGATCCGCGTCTTCTACTACCGGGCGATCACGGAGATCCAGCGCGGCTACCCGGCGCAGGCCATCTCCTGGGCCGAACGCGGTCATGCCGTCGCCGAACGCATCGAACACGTCACCTACGTCTCGGCGTTGGGCTGTGTGCTCGCCATCGCGCAGATGTACGCGGGCGACCTCGACGCGTCGTTGCGGAACCACCTGGCCGCGAACGCCATCGACCGCTCGTTGGGCGATGAACACGGCCTCGCGCGCGGCCTGGTGAACGAGAGCATGACGTTGTTGAGCGGCGGCGACACCGAGGGTGCGCTGGCGCGTGCCGATGAGGCCGAAGCCCTCTCCGACCGTCTCGGCGACGCGATCGGCGCGACCCACGTGGGCATGATCAGGGCCAGGGCCGCGTTGCTCGCCGGTCGGCTGGACGAGGCGGTCGACCGGCTGCGCACCGTCCTGGACGACGCCGAGGCCGGCGCCGACACCGGACTACTGCGAGTAGACCTCGCCTACGCGTTGGTCCGTCGGGGTGATCTCGCCGAGGCCGCGGCCGAGTTGGCGCTGGCCGCGGCCGTGAGTGACGAGCAGGACCTCACCTGGCTCGCTGTGCAACCGGTGACGGCGATGCTGGCCGCGGAGGAAGGTGATCTCGCCCGCGCGGGCGAGATCGCGGCGGCCGCGCGGGCACAGTTCGCTGCCCGAGGGTTCGGCTGGCCGTTCACCGTTGACCGCCTTGACGCTGCTGGAGGGCGTTGACCAGCCCGCTCACCTCCGGCAACCGGTCCGCAACCGGTAGTTCAAGATCGTCACCCGACTGGGCCAAGTGCACGAATTCGGTCCGTTCGACCCGACCAAAACCTCACATCGTCTTGCTACCGTGGCCCGCATGAAGTCGTGGGGGATGTTGGCGGTCGCCGCAGCGGCCATCACGTTCGGCTCGACGCTGGCGATGCCAGACGTCGCGGTCGCTGCTGAGGGCGGGGTGGCCTGCGGAACGTACGCGGCCAACTCCAAGATCACCCGGAGCGAGATCCTGGCGCGCTCGCGCACGTGGATCAGCGCCCGCGTGCCCTACAGCCAGAGCGACTGCTTCGGCAACAAGTACGGCGCGTACCGCACCGACTGCTCCGGCTTCGTCTCGATGGCCTGGGGCCTGCGCATCTCCTACACGACCCACATCCTCGAGCAAGTCGCGCACCGCATCGACTGGGAGGAACTCCGTCCCGGCGACGCCCTGAACGACCGGCTGAACCACGTCGCGCTGTTCATCGGCTGGGCGGACGCGGCCAAGACGCGCCCGATCGTGCGCGAGCAGGCCGGCCCGGACGGCGCCCGTCCCGTGCAGCGGGTCTGGAGCGCCAGCACGGCCCGGCAGTACGTGCCGCTGCGCTACAACGGCGTGGTCGACGCCGGCGGCAGCAGCGAGACGCCCAGCGACACCCCGGTCACGGACAAGCCGGTCGTCAACGCCGGCCCGCAGATCTCCAACACCGCGCAGCAGCAGCTGGAGATCTACGCGCGCGCCGCGGACGGCACGATCATCACCAACTTCCACAAGACGAGCCGCTGGAACGGCTGGCAGCAGCTCGGCCCTGAGCTCTTCGCCGGTGACCCGGTCGCGCTGCTGAACCCGGAGACGAAGATCGTCGAGGTGTTCGCGCGCGGGTCCGACGACAAGATCTACCGCCGCACCGACGGCAAGTGGGTCTCGCTGGGTGACACGGTCGTGGCGGGCGAGCCCGTGCTGACGTGGAACGACAAGAGCAAGGCCGTCGAGGTCCTCGCCCGCGGCGCGGACGGCGTGCTGCTGCGCTACACGGACAAGTGGGCGCCGGTGGGCGACCGCAAGATCGAGGGCAACCCGGCTGTCTCCGACAAGGACGTCTACGCGCGTTCCGCCGACGGCAAGCTCGTCAAGTGGGACGGCTCGGCGTGGCAGGACCAGGGTGACACGAAGATCGTGAGCGACCCGAGCGTCGCCGTCGACCAGGTCTTCGTGCGCACCGCGTCCGGCAGCGTCGAGCAGTACGCGGCGGGTGTCTGGAAGTCGCTGGGCGGCAAGGGCACCGGCGCGCCGTCGGCCGTGTTCAACACGACGACCGGCTCGATCGACGTCGTGCAGCTCGGCGAGGGCGGCGTCGTGGAGCACGCCCGCGCCACCTCGGGCGGCTTCACCACGTGGGCCAAGCTCGGCAACACCAAGGTCGCCGAGGCGCCGGCCGCGATGTACCACGCGCAGACCAAGACGATCGAGGTCTTCGCGCGGACCGACGACGGCAAGCTGATCCGCCGCTTCTACAAGGAGAAGGCGGGCTGGAGCCAGTGGGCGCTGCTGAGCGACCGAGCGATCAGCTGATCTGACGAACGAACCGATGATTCGCGCGTTCTGGCATCCGCGTTACAGGCTGTGGAAAAAAGT
>NZ_JBEXPJ010000280.1:0-6669 GCF_040611995.1 Lentzea sp. NPDC006480 | reverse complement strand
CGGCCTCCAACAACTCGTCACCCTCACACGCGATCGCACAATCCGCCAGGACATGCAGACGCTGCGCCTGATGATAGGCAATCTGCTTCTCATGAAAATCGAGAGCATCGAGAACCTCGACGACGTCCATACCCCCAATTCTATTCGAGATCATTTTCCAAAAAGGGGGCTAGCGGCCACACAATCGAGTGAACCCGCAGGTCAAGCAAGGTGCCATAGGTGCCGTGCGTCGTTTTTCTCTCTCGACGCAACCCACACCGTCGCCGCAAGGCGCCAAAGCTCAACCACCAGGAGTGACAATCCCCTGCTCATACGCAAAAACGACCGCATGCGTCCGATCCCGCAACCCCAGCTTGGCCAGCACCCGCGACACATGCGTCTTCACCGTCGTCTCCCCCAGGAACAACGCCGCCGCGATCTCCGCGTTCGACGCACCCTTCGCCAACTCCACCAGCACCTCGAACTCCCGGTCAGTCAACGACGGCGGCCGCGTCCGCTCGGGCCGCGCAGTGCTGAAGCGAGCAATCACCCGCCGGGTCACCTCGGGCGACAACAAAGCGTCCCCACGAGCCACCACCCGCACGGACTCGACCAGGTCCTCCGGCGAGGCGTTCTTCAGCAGGAACCCGCTGGCCCCAGCCTGCAGCGCCTCGAACAGGTAGTCCTCGCGGTCGAACGTCGTCAGGATGACCACGCGGGTGCCGTGGCCCGCGGAGAGGATCTGCCGGGTGGCTTCGAGGCCGTCCATGCGCGGCATCTGGACGTCCATCAGCACGACGTCCGGCCGCAACGACGACACCAAGGACACGGCATCGACGCCGTCGCCTGCCTCGCCGACCACCTCGATGCCCGGCTCGGTGCCCAGGATGACGCGGAAGCCGGCGCGGACCAGGTCCTGGTCGTCGGCCAGCACGACGCGCAGGCTCACGCGGTCTCCTCCGAAGAAGCAGTGGGAAGCGAGGCGCGCACGAGATAGCCCGCGTCACGCCGTGGGCCCGCTTCGAGCGATCCGCCGTGCACGGCGAGACGTTCGCGCATCCCGACGAGTCCGAACCCGGAGTCCGACACGACGGAACGACCGCGTCCGTCGTCGGTGATCTCCAGTTCCAGCGCACTGTCGAGGAACCGCATGCGCACGTCGACGTGTTGGGCGCCCGCGTGTTTGACGACGTTCGTCAACGCCTCCTGCACCACCCGGTACGCCGACAGCGCGACGGCCGACGACACCTCTCGCGGCGAGCCGTAGACGCCGTGCGAGACCTCCAAGCCGGCGGCGCGGGCGTTGTCGAGCAGCTCAGGCAGGTCGTCCAAACCAGGCGCGGCACGGAGATCGGGTTCCGCGTCCGCCCGCAGCACACCCAGCAGGCCGCGCAGTTCGTTGATCGCGGTCCGGGCGGTCTGCTCGACGGTCTGCAGGGCGTCGCGGGCCAGCGCCGGATCGGAGTCCAGGACGCGGCGCGCGGCACCGGCCTGGATACCCATCACCGACACGTGGTGCGCCACCACGTCGTGCAGGTCGCGGGCGATCCGCATGCGTTCCGCCGCGAGGGCTCCACGCGTGTTCTGCTCCTGCGAACGCCGCAGCTCCTCGGCCTGGAACTCCAGCTGGGCCTGGCGCCGGGCGGCCGTCCACGCCATCTCGCCCACCACGTAGGCGAAGACGAAGAAGAAGATGTTGAACTCAAGTCCGTAAAGGACACTGGCGAGCGTCGGGTCCATCGGGCCCGCGGCCTTGTTGAAGCTCTGCACCGGGCCCAGCAGCGCCCGCACGAGGCTGAAGCCCAGCCACAGGAACATCGCGACGATCACGCCGATGCGGGACCAGCGCGCGACCACGCGGTTCCGCTCCCACGCGCCGACGGTGAAGATCGTGAGGAAGAGGATCGCGGACGGCACCAGGTTGTCGCCGAGCTGCCGGACCTGCGCGGCGATGAACAACGCCGACACCACGAGCATGACGGCCAGCGGGTAGCGGCGGCGCACCACCAGCGGCACGGACAGGGCGAGCACCCAGGCGAGTTGTTCGCGCAGGTCGGGAGCCCGGCCGAAGGCGAACGCGCCCACGCTGTTGACCAGCACGGTGAACTCGACCGCGCACAACAGCACGAGCGCGGCGATGCCGAGGTCGCGCCGTCGTTGCGCCGGTGTCGGACCGGGCCGCCGCCACTCGTTCCACACGGGCTCTTCCACCCGATCACGGTACCCGGCAGGCCATTTACATCGGAAATCGAAGTTATTCACCCTCGGGGGTGTTTCAGGCCACAAAATTGGACTGGCTGACACCTGTTACCCAATACTCCACGCTACCGCCGAGTAACTCCCCCTGCGACGAGGCCTGGTATGTCCATTCGCCATGTATTCTTGTCGGCCACGATGCTGGTCGGCACACTCACCGCCTGCGCCTCCGGAAACCAGGACGACGTGCCCGTTCGCACTGGTCCTGGCGTCACGGCTGAATCGATTTCGCTCGGCGTGCTGACCGACATGACAGGCCCGTTCAAAGCGTCGTCGGTTTCCCGCATTCGCGGATACGAACTTTATCTGGACACCGTCAACAAACGCGGCGGAGTGTGCGGGCGGCACATCGAGCTGAAGCAGAAGGACCACGCGTACGACGTCCAGAAGGCGCTCGACGGCTATTTCGAGCTCGAACCCCGGGTGCTGGGTTTCATCGACGTCTCCGGCACGCCGATGACCGCGGCCATCGAGCCCGACCTCATGCAGACCAGGGCGCTGACCGTGCCCAGCTCGTGGGCCGCCTCCCTGCTCGGCAACCCGCACATGATGATCGTCGGCACCACCTACGACCTCGACATCATCAACGGCCTCGACCACTTCAAGCGCAAGGGCGCGCTCGCGGCCGGCGACACGATCGCCCACCTGCACCTGCGCGGCAGCTTCGGCGACAACGCGCTGGAGGGAAGCCGGTTCGTCGCGGACAACTGGGGCATGAAGGTCTCCGAGCAGGCCGTCACCGAGACCACCGCGAACCTGATCGAGCAGATCACCGCGCTGAAGGCGTCCGGGGCCAAGGTCCTGGTCCTCAGCCTGACCCCGCCGCAGACCGCGGCGGCCGTCGGCATCGCCGCGCAGCTCGGGTGGACGGCGCCGATCCTGTCCAGCGCCGTCAGCTACGACCCGGCGATCATGGAGTCGCCGGTCGCGCCGGTGTTCGCCAAGCAGGTCGTGCTCACCTCGCCGGTCGCGCCGTGGAGCGCCGACGTGGAAGGCGTCCGCGAGCTGCGCGCCGGCTACCAGGAACGGTGGCCGAACGAGCCGGGCACGCTGAACACCGTGCACGGCTACACCGTGGCGACGGCGTACGTCGCCGTGCTGGAGAAGGCCTGCGCCAAGAAGGACCTGACGCGCGACGGCGTGCTGCGCGCGTTCCACGACACCAACAACATCAAGGTCAAGGGGCTGACCGGCGATCTGCGGTTCTCGCTGGTGGGACGGCCGTCCGCGACCCAGTCGTACATGTCGCGGCCGGACAGCAAAGTCCCCGGCACGCTGAAGGTCGAGGAGAACCTCTTCGAGTCGGAACTGGTGAAGCTCAAGGGCACCCGCGCGCGTTGATCTAGCGTGGACGCATGGGACTCGATCTGACCGTGCTCGGGTGCGCGACGCCGTACCCGAGCGCGGACAACCCGTGCTCCGGCTACCTGGTGTCCACTGGAGACACTCGCTTGTGGATGGACGCGGGCACCGGCACGCTAGGACCGTTGCAGCGCCACACAAAACTGCAGGACGTCGACGCGATCTGGATCTCGCACCTGCACGCGGACCACAGCGCCGATCTGCTCACCGCCTACTACGCCCTGCTGTTCGCGGACATCGACCGCGCCCCGATTCCGCTCCTCGGCCCGCCCGGCATCGCCGACCGGCTCGCCGGGTTCCTCACGAACGGCCCGGAGCGCAGCCCGGTCGAGTCCGCGTTCGAGATCACCGAGCTGCACGACGGGCACACCGCGGAAGTCGGCTCGATGCGGCTCACCACAGCCGCGGTGGAGCACGGCATCCCGGCGTTCGCGGTGCGGATCGAAGCGGGTACCTCCCTCACGTACTCCGGCGACACCGCTCCGTGCGCGAGCCTGGTCGAGCTGGCCCGCGGTACCGACGTGCTGCTGTGCGAGGCCGAAAGCGCCACCAAGTCCGAAGTCCACCACACACCCGAGGACGCCGGCGGGACTGCGAGAGCAGCAGGTGCGGGCCGGTTGATCGTGACGCACGTGGGCCGTTTCCTGACGCCGCAGGAAGCAGTCACTCGTGCGTCGTCCCGTTACGACGGTCCCGTCGACTTCGCCTCACCAGCCCCAGCGCGACGCGGGCTGACTCGGTGACAGGTCGAGGAAGTGGAACGCCGGCAACGGACCGGTGCAGGTCGCGGTGACCCCGTCGAGCGCGGCCACCGCGGCACGCACCGCCCCGACGTGGTCCAGCGGCACGAGCAACGCGCGGAGCTCCTCGGTGGGTTCGCCCGTGTCCAGCAACGCGACCGAACGAGCCGCCACCGGCGCGAGCAGCTCGTCGGCCTGCTTGCGGCGCCACACCACGACGTCCCGGACGATCTGCTCGCCCTGCGCGAGGGTGAACGTCCCCTCCCGGTAGACGGCGTGCAGCGCGGTGTCCTCGTCGAACACCAGGCGCACGTGCAGTTCGGCCAGGCCGTCAAGCTCGTCGAGATGCCGGCGCAGCACGGGCGCGGTGAACGCGAGCACGGCGGCGCGGGCGGCGGCCTCGTCCACCGCGGTGGTGCCGATGCGCAGTGGCAGCACCGGACCGCCCGGCAGCAACGCGCACAACCCGGCGAGATGCGCGGTCGCTTCCTGGTCGGTCAGCGCACGGTTCTCCACCCGGTCACTGACCACCACGGCGAGATCTTCCAGTGCCACCAACCGGAACCGCGACTCGCCGGGAAGCCGGTGGCTCGCCCGCACGACGCCGTGCAGGAACAGGCTCACTGCTGGTGCTCCTCCACCTGGAGCGGGGCGGGGTTGACCATCGCGGGTGCGACCACGGCGGGCGCCAGCAGGCCGTACGTGCCGGTGATGCCCTGCGGAACCGGCGGTGGCGCGATCATGCCCCGGCGGGTCGCTTCGAGCCGTTGCATCGCTTCCAGGTAACGGATGTAGGTGTCGACGCTCGCGATCACGACCTTGATGTCGATGGCCAGGATCTCGATGCCGATCAACGAGACCCGCACCGATGCGTCGATCACGAGTCCCTTGTCCAGCAGGACGTTCAACACGTCGGCGAGGCCGCCGGAGTTGGGGATGGCAGGAGCGGTCACGATCATGTCCTCTCGTGCGGAAGCAGACTCGCGATGTCGACGGGAAGCCGGACGCCGGAGATGTCCGGCTCTCCCAGCGCCTCGCGCAGTGCCGCGAACTGACGTTGCAGTGAGATCAGCGCCTGGCCGAGGTTCTCCACCTCCTGTGCGGTCAACGTGCCCGCGTCCACCCGGCGCAGCGCCTGACGTTCGAGCAGCTCGCACACGAGCTCCAGGACGGCCACGACGATCCGGCCGAGTCCCTTGCCCGCGTCCTGCGCGCTCACCCGCCGATGCCGATCAGCAGCAGCCGGAGGTCGAGGCGGATCAGCTCGACGCCCGCCAGCGCGATGACCACGTCGCCGCGCACCACCGCGCCCCGGTGCACCACGCGGTCGAGCAGGTCGACGAGGCTCGCGGCGTTCTGTTCAGGCATCGGCGAACTCCACGGTCGTGAACGAGTACGGCGGCCAGGGTCCGGTGATCTCCGCCGTCAGTCCCAGGTCGGCGGTCGACCGTTCGACCTCGGCGCGGAAGTCGTGCTCAGCGGCGGCGTCGACCAGGTACGCCGCGTCGAGGAGCAAGCCGGTGGCATCGCGGCGAGTGGCCTCGGCGGCCCGTCCGGTCAGTGCCTCGTGCAGGGTCTCCGCACCACGCCGCGCCACGTCGGCGTCAGTCAGGCGCCGGCGACGCTGAGCCAGGTACGCCGTCCCCGACAACCCGCTCAGGTCCTCCGGCACCCGCGCGGCCGTGCGCACCCGGACTCCCCACTCGCGGCGGCCGTCCACCCGGTCCAGCCACGCCCGCGCCTCCTCGTGGCGGGCGCCGAGCAGACGCACGGCGGCGTCGATGCTCTCCAGCACGGTGCCGAACCGCAGCGGCAGCACCGGTTCGTGCTCGAACACCGCGCGCACCACGGAGTCGTGGTAACGCGCCAGCACGGCCAGCGGACTGTCCTCCGCCGCCTCCTCGAACTCGAGCCCGGCGAACAGGTCCAGCTCGACCTCGGCCACGACGAGCGCCAGGCCGCGGTGCCCGACGAGCCACGGTCCGGCGAGGTCGAGCTGCCGGTCCCTGGTGATCGCGTACGCGTACAGGCCGCGGCTCATGCTCGTTTCTCCTCCAGCGCGCGTTCCAGCGCCGCGACGCGATCGCGCAGTTCGACGTTCTGCTGCTCAAGTTCATGTTTTTCGGCCGGCCGAACCGCTTTCGGCGAGAAGAACGGGTCGTCCGTCCACCAGTCCATGCCCATCTCACGAGCCGTCTGCGCGGAGGCGACGAAAAGCCGCACCCGCAACGTGAGCAGCTCGATGTCCACCACCGACACGGCAATGTCGCCGACGATCACCACGCCTTTGTCCAGAACGCGTTCCAGCGTGTCCGCGAGCGAACTGGGTCTG
>NZ_JBEXPJ010000279.1:0-6699 GCF_040611995.1 Lentzea sp. NPDC006480 | reverse complement strand
GGCTGCTTCCGGGTCGTGCCAGAAGTTGGCCTCGGCGTAGCTCGTGATGTTGCCGGGCACGTTGAGCGCGCCGCCCATGACGACGACTTTGTCGACCGGCGGAAGCTGCTGCTCGTCACGAACACCGGTATCGCCGTGTCGTCGGTGTTGTTGTGGGTGCAGGCGGCGATGAACGTCGGCATGGTCTTCACCGCGGCGCCGAGGCAGCCCCAGTCCTCGAACGAGCAGACCGCTCCCGAGGCGATGAGCTCGAACACTCCCCACCAAGCCAGCCCGAGGAGTGCACCCACTCCGGCAGCCAGCGCGACACGGCGTCCCACTGCGGATCAATCAGCGGTTCGACCGCACGCCCAGTAAAACGTCCTCCCACGAAGGGACGATGGGGTGGTTCTTCTTCCCCCGCTTGGGAGGAGGGTCCTTGCGCACCGGCTTCTCCGCGGCGGGCTCTTCCGGCTTCGCCGGAGGAGCTGCCGGTGGAGGAGCAGGTGCGGGCTCCGGCTCAGGCAGCGTCTCCTGAACCGGCTGCGGTGCGGGCTTCGGGGCCGGCTTCTCCGCCACGACCGGAGCCGGAGCGGGAGCAGGCGCCTGAACCGGCACCGGTGCGGGCTCCTCCGCGACGGGAGGAGCCACGACCGGCGTCGACTCCAGTGCCTGGCGCGCCAGCTGCGTCACCGGCCGCACCGTGCGCAGCGTCCGGTTCGGGTTCGGGTCCATCAGGTCGACCGCGCCGTCGTCCAGCGCCGTGACCGTGCCGCCCTGCGCACCGGGGTGGAAGTGCCAGTGCGCGCGGTTGTCCGAGCGCCCGGTCTTCCAGTGCAGCTGCACGATCCAGCGGCCGTCGTCACCGCGCCACGCGTCCCACTTGGTGTCGGACAGGTCGTGGCCGCGCAGGCCGAACGAGTGCGCGACGACCTCAC
This sequence comes from Lentzea sp. NPDC006480, assembly GCF_040611995.1. NCBI lineage: Bacteria > Bacillati > Actinomycetota > Actinomycetes > Pseudonocardiales > Pseudonocardiaceae > Lentzea > Lentzea sp. NPDC006480. The sequence goes on along the minus strand of NZ_JBEXPJ010000279.1, from coordinate 5,782 downwards.
CGAGCGTCTGCACGTCCGGGCCGTCCTCGCGGACCGGGTGCGCGCGCTGGGCCAGGTCGGCCGTGCGCGAACGCTCCAGCAGAACGGGGTAGGCGAAGCGCTCGATGCGGTGCGTGGGCATGCCCGCGGCGGACGCGACCTGCTCGATCGACTCGCCGGCGCGGATGCGGGCCTGGATCTCCCGCGGCCGCATGAGGGCCTCACCCGACTCGATCTGCATCTGGCCGAGGCGCGCGAGATCACCGCGCAGGGCCGCCCGAAGGCGCTCGTCAGCGGGGAGCGTGAAGCGCTCGCCGCGGTTTTCGGGGTCCTCGAGGATGACGGACTTGCCGTCCTCGTCGAGCCCGATGACTCGCAGCGCTCGCATCGTGGCCTCCCTGAAATTGCACCTCGCCAGCAGACAACGTTAGGACAACGAGGCACCCAAAGCTCGGAGACTCGCCGATATCTCTACGTGATCTTGCCAGTTCACGAGGGCTGTCGCACGTCCGTTTCCGGAAGGTTCACCTGGACCACCAGGCCTCCTCCCCCGTTCGGACGAGCCTTGGCCGCTCCTTGATGAGCCCGCGCCACCGACTGCACGATCGACAGACCCAGGCCAGATCCCGCGGTCCCGGTGCGGTCGCGCAGGCGTCGAAACGGTTCGAAGAGCCCCGGCACGGCCTCCGCGGGCACGGTCGGCCCGGTGTTGGAAACCACGAGTTCTCGATCAAGGCGGACCGACACGGTTCCGCCAGGTTTGTTGTAGAGCAGGGCGTTGCGCAGCAGGTTGCCGATGAGCTGGGCGAGCAGCACCGGATCGCCCTCGACCAGGTACGGCCGCGTCGACACGTCGAACGTGACTTCCTTGGTGGCCGCCAGCGACCCGCACGACTCGACCTCGTCGTCGATGATCTCGTCGAGCCAGACCAGCTCGCGCGTGGCCAGTCCGCGATCACTGCGTGCGAGCAGCAGCAACCCGTCGATGAGCTTCTCGCTTCGCTCGTTCGTGTCGAGCAGGTGCGCTCCGAGACGGCGCATGTCGTCCGTCGCGTCCGGCGCGGCCAACGCCACCTCGATCAACGTCCGCTGCACCGCGAGAGGCGTGCGCAGCTCGTGCGAGGCGTTCGCGACGAACCGCTTCTGACTGTCGAACGACGACGCGAGCCGGTCGAGCATCCCGTCGAACGTGTCCGCGAGCTCCTTCAGCTCGTCCGGCGGCCCGTCCAGCTCGATGCGCTGGTCCAGCCGTTCCGCCTCCAGCCGGTGCGCGGTCGAGGTGATCGAGTGCAACGGCTCCAGCACTCGGCCGGCCACCACCCAGCCGAGCCAGACCGCGATGATCGCCGCCACCACCAACGCGATGGCCGACTGCCAGATGAACCCGGAGAGCGTGGTGGTCTTCACCAGCTCAGCGCTGAGCACCTGGGTGTCCGCGGGCAGCTGAGCCGCCTCGAGGGTCGCCGCGTAGGGGTAGGTCTCCATCGGCACGGCCTGCCGGGCCTCGCCCACCGCCACCCAGTCTTCGGAGGGCAGCCACGCCGCGAGCAGCCAGTAGTTGAGTGCGATCAGCGCGACCCCGGCGATCAGGAACACCCCGGCGTACCAGGCCGTCAGCCTGGTCCGCAGCTTCACGAGCCGAACCGGTAGCCGGCACCGGGCACGGTCTCGATGACCTGCGGCGTGCCCAGCTTGCGGCGCAGCGTCATCACCGCCACCCGCACGGCGTTCGTGAACGGGTCGGCGTGCTCGTCCCAGGCCTTCTCCAGCAGTTCCTCGGCGCTCACCACGTTGCCCTCCGCCCGCATCAAGACCTCCAGCACGGCGAACTCCTTGGGCGAGAGCGGCAGGAACTTCCCGTCCCGCGCCGCCTGGTGCCGCGGCAGGTCCAGCGTCACCCCTGCCCGTTCGAGCACCGGTGGCAAGGCCGGACGAGCCCGGCGACCGAGCGCCTGCACCCGCGCCACCAGTTCGGCGAACGCGAACGGCTTGGTCAGGTAGTCGTCGGCACCGAGCCCGAGCCCGGCCACCCGATCGTCCACTTCGGCCGCCGCCGTCAGCATCAGCACCCGTGCCTCGCCGCCGGTCGCGTGCACCGCCTTGCACACGTCGTCACCGTGGACGAGCGGCAAATCGCGGTCGAGCACCACGACGTCGTACGCGTGCACCCCTACCCGCTCCAACGCCGCTTCGCCGTCGTAGCAGACGTCGACCGCCATCGAGTACCTGCGCAGTCCCTCGGCGATCGTGTCCGCGAGCAGCTGTTCGTCCTCGACCACCAGCACACGCATGACACCTATTTTCCGCGTCTCCGGGATAAGCGCCGGATAAAGCCTTTCGCTTAACGCCGTCGAATGGCCGCCTCCGTAGACCTGTCGTCGTGAAATCCACCATCGCAGTGCTGCTGGCCCTGCTCATGGCGCTCACCGCCTGCGGGTCCAAAGAGCAGCCGAACAACGCCGGCCAGGAGACCAAGGAAGACCCCATCAAGTTCGCCCAGTGCATGAGGGAGAACGGGGTCAACGTCCCGGACCCGAAGGAGGGCGAGGGCGGCAGCATGGTCTTCGAGGCCACGCCCGGTGAGGAGAACGGCGGTCTGCCCGACGAGAACAAGATGAACGCCGCGCACGAGGCCTGCAAGAAGTACCTGAAGAACGGCGGTGCTTACGAGCCGCCGTCGCCTGAGCAACAGGACAAGATGCGCCAGCAGGCGAAGTGCATGCGGGACAAGGGGTACAACTGGCCCGACCCGAAGTTCGACGGCGGCGGTGCGGCCGAGACGCTGGAACTGCCCAACATGGACGACGACAAGGTCAAGCAGGACATGAAGGACTGCGGCCTCGGCGAGTTCGGCGTGGCGAGGCAAGTGGGATGAAGCGCAAGGTGAACAGGAAGATCCTCATCGCCGCGCTCGTCGCGGCGGTGGTGCTCGGCACCGGCGGGGTCGTGGTCCTCACGAGAGTCGCGTCCAACCAGGCCAGCGCGGCGCCGTTGCAGAACGACCCGTCGAAGACCGCGCCGGTGAAGAAGACGAACCTGGCCGACCAGCAGTCGGTGACCGGCCAGCTCGGCTACGGCGCGGAACGAGGCCTGGCCTCGCGGAAAAGCGGCACCATCACCGGGCTGCCGAAACAAGGCGACGTCATCGAGCAGGGCAAAGCCGTGTTCTGGGCGGACGCCAAGCCTGTGCCGCTGTTCTACGGCACGATGCCGCTCTACCGCGACCTGGAAGCGGGCATGTCGAACGGCCCTGACGTCAAAGTCGTCGAGGAGAACCTCGCCGCCTTGGGGTACAAGGACTTCGGCACCCCCGACGAGAAGTTCACCTCGTACACCGCCGCCGCGCTGAAGAGGTGGCAGAAGGCGAACGGCCTGGAGCAGAACGGAAAGCTCGGCCAGGGCGATGTCATCGTCCAGCCCGGCGCGATCCGCGTCTCCTCGGTGACCGGGCAGCTCGGCTCACCGGCCGGCGGCGACCTGATGAAGGTCACCGGCACCGAGCGAGCGGTGACCGTCGAGCTGGACACCGCCAAGCAGCGCCTCGCCAAGCAGGGTGAGAAGGTCGAGCTGTCGATCCCCGGCGGCAAGCCCACCACCGGCACGATCGTCGGCATCACCCGCTCCGCCGGCGACCCGAACCAGGGCCAGAAGCCGAAGATCGTGCTGACGATCTCCGTCGACGACCCCAAGGCCGCCGAGGGCCTCGACAGCGCGAACGTCACGGCGCTGTTCACGGCGTCCAAGAAGGAGAACGTGCTCGCGGTCCCGATCGGCGCGCTGCTCGCGTTGAACGAGGGCGGCTACGGCGTGGTCACCGAGGACGGCAGGACCATCCCGGTCACCGTCGGCATCTTCGCCAAGGGACAGGTCGAGGTGAAGGGCGACGGCCTGCGCGAGGGCATGAAGGTGGTGACCACCGAGTGATCACCGTCGACCACGCGAGCCGGACGTATCCCGGCGGTGTGCAGGCGTTGCGCGACGTCTCCCTGACCGTCGGGGGCGGCGAGATGCTCGCGATCGTGGGCCCGTCCGGCTCGGGGAAGTCGACGCTGCTGCACCTGATGGGCACGCTCGACAAGCCGACGACGGGTCGCGTCGAGATCGACGGCAACGACATATCCACGTTGTCGGACAACGCTTTGTCGGCGCTGCGGGCACGCACGATCGGGTTCGTGTTCCAGCAGTTCTTCCTCACAGAAGGACTGTCCGCGATCGAGAACGTGGCGTCCGGGCTCGTGTACGCAGGCGTTCCGCGCTCGAAGAGACGCGCGCTGGCGATGTCCGCTTTGGACAGAGTCGGGTTGATCCATCGCGCGCTCCACAAGCCGCACGAGCTGTCCGGTGGTGAGCGTCAGCGAGTCGCGATCGCGCGGGCTGTGGTGAACACGCCGGGGATCCTCCTGGCCGACGAGCCGACCGGGAACCTGGACACGCAGAACGGTGCGGGAGTACTGGACTTGTTGGAGAGCCTCAACTCCGACGGCACGACGATCGTGCTGATCACGCACGACCGGGACATCGCGGCGTGGGCGCCGCGTCGCGTCGAGGTGCGGGACGGAGTGATCGTGTGATCGACCTGCTGCGCCTCGGGTTCTTCGGCATGCGGACCCGCCCGATCCGCGCGATCCTCTCCGCCCTCGGCATCGCGATCGGCATCGCCGCCGTCGTCGCGGTGGTCGGCATCCCCTCCTCCAGCGCCGCCGCGTTGCAGGAGAAGATGTCCAAGCTGGGCACCAACCTGCTGACAGCGGGGCCGGGCCAGGACTTCCTGGGCCAGAACGCGGAGCTGCCGGAGACGGCGGTGCCGATGGCCAAGCGGATCGGCGCGGTCACGTCCGCCAGCGGCACCGGCAAGATCTCGGCGAACATCCGCAAGAACGACATGATCCCGTCGAGTGACACGCTCGGGCTGCAGGTGCAGGCGGCGGAGCAGGACCTGCTGAAGACGCTGAACGCCGAGATCCGGGCGGGACGGTGGCTGACGCCCGGCGAGAAGTCGGTGGTGCTCGGGGGCACCGCGGCCTCGCGCTTGGGCGTCGACAAGCCCGGTGTGCAGCTGTGGATCGACGGTCAGTGGTTCACCGTGGTCGGCATTCTCGGTCCGTTGCCGTTGTCGCCGGAGATCGACAGGTCCGCGCTGATCGGCTGGGAGGCGGCGAAGGAGGCGTTCGGCTTCGAGGGCCACGCCAACACCGTCTACGTGCGCACGGCCGACGACCAGATCGAGAACGTCCGCAAGCTGCTCGGGCCGACGCTGAATCCGCAGAAGGCCGGTGAGGTCAAGGTGTCCAGGCCGTCGGAGGCGCTGGAGGCCAAGCAGCTGGCGGAGAGCTCCTTCAACGCGCTGTTCCTGGGCTTGGGCGGAGTCGCGTTGTTGGTGGGAGGCGTCGGCGTGGCGAACACGATGGTGATCTCGGTGCTGGAACGCCGGAGAGAGATCGGCCTGAGGCGGGCGCTCGGGGCGACCCGCAGGCAGATCAGATGGCAGTTCCTCACCGAGTCGGTGTTGCTGTCCGGCCTCGGCGGGCTGGTCGGCGTGATCGTCGGAATCGCGGTCACGGCCGGATATTCGATCAGCCAGAAGTGGCCGGCGGCGCTGCCGTGGCCCGCCCTGCTCGGGGGAGTGGGCGCGGCCATCGCCATCGGCGCCATCGCCGGCGTTTACCCGGCGGTCCGTGCGGCGCGTCAGTCGCCTACGGAAGCGTTGGCCTAGAGCCATTCGGGGAGAGGAGGCGCATCGATCCGCCAGGGTGCGCCCCCGGTTGAAAACGATGAAGGGCTCCTTCATCCACTTCAACCGGGG
>NZ_JBEXPJ010000278.1:0-6792 GCF_040611995.1 Lentzea sp. NPDC006480 | reverse complement strand
GCTGCTGGCCACGCCTCGCATTCAGGTGTCCACCCCGGCCACGCAGGTGATGCTCAAGGCGGGGATGGCGGGAGAGCTCCACTCGCTGGTCCGCGGCAACGACTGGACGCCAGTGCGTGGCATTGGCGCGCACATCAAGGGCACCAACGGCAAGTCGCAGGGCGTGGTCCCGTTCCTCAAGGTGGCCAACGACACCGCCGTCGCCGTCAATCAGGGCGGCCGTCGCAAGGGCGCTGTCTGCGCGTACCTCGAAACCTGGCACATCGACGTCGAGGAGTTCCTCGACCTGCGCAAGAACACCGGCGACGAGCGCCGCCGCACGCACGACATGAACACCGCGAACTGGGTGCCGGACGAGTTCATCCGCCGGGTCCGCGCCAACGGCCAGTGGACGCTGTTCTCGCCGGACGAGGTGCCGGACCTGCACGACGCGTTCGGCGACGAGTTCGCCGAGAAGTACCGGGCGTACGAGCAGAAGGCCGCGAACGGCGAGATCAAGGTCTTCCGGCGGCTCCCCGCCGTGGACCTCTGGCGGCGGATGCTCACGATGCTGTTCGAGACCGGGCACCCGTGGATCACGTTCAAGGACCCGTGCAACCTGCGTTCGCCGCAGCAGCACAGCGGTGTCGTGCACTCGTCGAACCTGTGCACCGAGATCACCCTGAACACCACGGTCGACGAGGTCGCGGTCTGCAACCTGGGCTCCGTCAACCTCGCGCAGCACGTGACGGCCGAGGGCATCGACCACGCGCGGCTCGAGAAGACCGTGCGCACGGCGGTTCGCATGCTCGACAACGTGATCGACGTGAACTACTACACGATCCCGGAAGCCAGGAACTCGAATCTCCAGCACCGGCCGGTCGGCCTGGGGCTGATGGGGTTCCAGGACGCGCTGTTCACGCTCGGCACGCCGATGGCGAGCGCGGAGGCCGTCGAGTTCGCGGACCGCAGCATGGAGGAGATCAGCTACTACGCGATCAGCGCGAGTGCCGAACTCGCCCAGGAACGCGGCGCGTACCAGTCGTTCGAGGGATCGTTGTGGAGCAGGGGGATCCTGCCGATCGACTCCGTGGAGATCCTCGCGGGCACGCGCGCGGAGGGTGAGCTGGAGCAGAACCGCGAGTCCACGATGGACTGGGACGTCGTGCGCGAGAAGGTCCGCCGGGGCATGCGGAACTCGAACGTCATGGCCATCGCGCCGACCGCGACCATCGCCAACATCACCGGCGTGAACCAGTCGATCGAGCCGCTGTACCGCAACCTGTACGTGAAGTCGAACATGTCCGGCGACTTCACCGTGATCAACCCGGACCTGGTGCGGGCGCTCAAGCAGCGCAAGCTGTGGGACGAGCAGATGATCTCGGACCTGAAGCTGCACGACGGCAGCCTCGGCGCGATCGACCGGGTGCCGCCGTACCTGAAGGCCTTGTACGCCACGGCGTTCGAGATCGACAGCTCGTGGCTGATCGAGGCCGGCAGTCGTCGCCAGAAGTGGATCGACCAGGCCCAGTCGCTGAACCTCTACCTGGCCGCGCCGAGCGGCCGCAAGCTCGACGAGCTGTACCAGCTGGCGTGGGTGCGCGGGCTGAAGACCACCTACTACCTGCGGACGCAGAGTGCCACGCACGTGGAGAAGTCCACGTTGCAGGGCACCGACGGCAAGCTCAACGCCGTCTCCCCCGTCGCCGCCGACCCGTCCTGCTCCATCACCGACCCCGACTGTGAGGCTTGCCAGTAATGAGTGTCGAAGCAGGCGCGGCACGTGTGTCCGTCGACGACAAGGCGATGATCAACTGTCGCGCCGACGTCAACCAGCTGCTGCCGCTCAAGTACCACTGGGCGTGGGACAAGTACCTCAACGGCTGCAACAACCACTGGATGCCGACCGAGGTCTCGATGCAGGCCGACATCAGCCTGTGGAAGTCCAAGGACGGCCTCACCGAGGAAGAACGCCGCATGATCAAGCGGAACCTCGGCTTCTTCGCAACGAGCGAGTCGTTGGTGGCCAACAACATCGTGCTCGCGGTGTACCGGCACCTCACCAACCCCGAGTGCCGCCAGTACCTGCTGCGCCAGGCCTTCGAGGAGGCCGTGCACACGCACACGTTCCAGTACATCTGCGAGTCGCTCGGCCTGGACGACGGCGAGCTGTTCAACATGTACCGGGAGATCCCGTCCATCACGGACAAGGCCGCGTGGGCGCTGCAGTTCACCCAGCACCTGGAGGACCCGGAGTTCAGGACGGGCACGCCCGAGAACGACCAGGCGTTCCTCAAGGACCTCGTGGCGTTCTACGTCGTGTTCGAGGGCATGTGGTTCTACACCGGCTTCGCGCAGATCCTGTCGATGGGCCGCCGCAACAAGATGGTCGGCATCGCCGAGCAGTACCAGTACATCCTGCGCGACGAGTCGATCCACCTGAACTTCGGCATCGACGCGATCAACCAGATCAAGATCGAGAACCCGCACCTGTGGAACGACGTGTTCCAGAAGGAGGTGCGGACGATGCTCGCCGAGGGCTGCGAGCTGGAGATCGCGTACGGCCGCGACACGATGCCGAACGGGATCCTCGGCCTCAACGCCGGCCAGTGCGAGCAGTACATGCGGTTCATCACCAACCGCCGGTGTGCTCAGCTCGGCCTCGAACCCGTCTGGGAGCCAACGGAGAACCCCTTCCCGTGGATGTCCGAGATGATGGACCTCAAGAAGGAGAAGAACTTCTTCGAGACGCGCGTGATCGAGTACCAGAACGGCGGCTCGCTGGAGTGGTGAACTACCGGTCGCGGTAGGCGACCTGCCCGGCGAGCGCGCACAGTTCGTCGTGCCACTCGTCGCTGATCGCCGCCTCGCCGACCGCGGTCCGCGCGACCCGCACCAGGTCGGCGATGTGGTCCTCCACGGCGTCCACCGCGCCGGAGGTCACCAGGTGGTCGCGCAGCTCGTCGAACGCACCCCGTTCGACGAGCGCGCGCACCTCCGCGTTGTGCCGCATGGCCAACGAGATCAGCAGCGTCATCTTGTGCTGCTGGAAGTCCAGGCCCGCGGGCTTGCCAGAAGCCGTGCTGGAGCCGAACGCGTCGATCAGGTCGTCGCGCAGCTGGAACGCCTCCCCCAGCGCCTCGCCGTAGACGGCGAACGCGGGCGCGAGATCGGCACGACCCGCGATCAGAGCACCTAGCGTCAACGGCCGCTGGATCGTGTAGCGGCCGGACTTCACGACCGCGATGTGCCGGGCCAGCACCGGATCCGCGGCGAACTCGGCTGCCGCGATCACGTCGAGCGCCTGACCGCCGCACAGTTCCGCGCGCATCTCGCACCACTCGCGGGCGACCTCGGCGCCGAAGCCCGCCATCAGGCCGTCGGCATAGGTCCACGCGAGGTCGCCGGCCAGGATCGCCAGCGCCTCGCCGTAGCGGCGTGACTCGCCGCGCCAGCTGTTCTTCTTGTGCTCCAGCGCATGCCGGGCGTGCACGGTCAACGAACCGCGCCGCAGGTCGGAGTCGTCCATGACGTCGTCGTGGATCAGCGCGCCGATGTGCAGCAGCTCCACGGCCATCGCGGCGGGCACGGGAGCGGCTCCCGGGACGCCACCGGCTGCCAGGAACCCGGTGAGACAGAACAGCGGCCGGAGTCTCTTGCCGCCGGCGCGGGCCAGGGACGCGATGTCCAGCACGGGCAGGGCGCCGCGCGGGTCCGGGTCGGCCCGGCGGGCGGCTTCCAGGGCGAGGTGGTCGGCCAAACCCACCTCGACGTCGCGCAGCAGCGCGGTCAGTTCGGCGCGTGCGGGGGTCGCGGTGAAAATGGGCGCGGTGGTCATGCGGTAATGATGAGGGCACGGGTCAGTGCGTTGTCAACGCGCTCTTCGATATGAGACGACGTCGTTTACCCGGCAAGGTTCGGGCATTTACGCTCGAAGACCACTCACTGCCGGATCGGATGGATGCTGCGCATGGAAATGCCGGTCTTGGACCGTTCGTACCCCGTTCGACAGAGTCCCCACTACCGTGCCGTCAAAAACTCTTTCCACAGGTGGATGGGCATGCACGGCCCCTATCGAACCGCTGCCGAGCAGGACTCATTTGCAGCCAAAGAGTACGTCTATCTGGCGTCGATCGCCTTTCCTGCCTGCGACGAGAGGACGCTTCAGGAGTTCGCGGGCATCTGCGCGACGATGACGGAACGGGATGACGACTGGGCGGATCACTGGAATCCGCTGATCGCCGAGATTTGGACAGGACTCGCGTCGCACACCGACCCGCGACAGATGTCCCGGTTGACCGAGGCCGTTTCGGCGTATCGCGAAGGATGCGTCGAACACGAACAGAAACTAATCCAAGGTGACATTCTGCAGGACGTCGAAAGTTATCTCATTTCGCGTCGGCGGACGGTCGGCCAGCTCATTGACCACGTGCTGGTCGAAATCAGCCTCGGGATCGACATCGGTGATTCCCTGACAGATCCCCTGATGAGCGAGCTGGTCAGGTGCGACGTCGAGCGGGTGATCGCCTGCCAGGACGTGCTGTCGTTCCCGAAGGAGCTGCGCGACGGGGACCAGGAGAACCTCGTCGCGGTCATCGCCGCCGAGACGGGCTGCACGTACGAGGACGCGATCACCCAGGCGTGCGTGTTCTTCAAGGACGCCAACGCTCGCACGGACAAAGCGGCCGACGCGGTGCTCGCGTCGGAGCTCGGGAAACGCCGGGACGTCCGGCAGTTCGTCCGAGGCCTCAACGACTTCGTGGCCGGGCTGATCGAGTGGACGTCCTGCTCCAGCCGCTACACGGGCCGGCCCGCCAGCACCTGGACCACCCCGACCGTCGAGTACCGACCGGAGGACTGACGTGATCACCGCTCCCGGAGGCCTGCCGCTCGCGGGCCACGCGCTCGACCTGCTGCGCCGCCCGCTCGAGTTCCTCACCGAGCTGCGCGAGCTGGGCGAGGTGGTGAAGTTCCGCATCGGCCCGCTGGAGACCTATCTGCTCACCAGCCCGGACGCCGTGCGCGAAGTCCAGATCACGCAACGGGCCGCGTTCGGCAAGGGCGGGGCGGTGATGGACAGGTCGCGCGTCGTCGTCGGCAACGGTCTCGCCACCGCGGACGGCGAGGAGCACCGCAAGCACCGGAAGATGATGCAGCCCGCCTTCCACCACACCCGCATCGCGGGCTACGCCGAGATCATGGCCGCACGGGCGGCCGAGCGGGCGGCGTCGTGGCTGCCCGGCACGGAGATCTCGTTGTCGGACGAGATGCACGCCGTGAGCGCGGACATGCTGAGCCGCACGCTGATCACGTCCGGCGCCGACGTGTCCGAGGTGCTCTCCACCGCGGTGCCGGAGCTGGTCGGCGGGCTCGGCCGGCGCATCCTGCTGCCGTTCGACTGGGCGCACCGCCTCCCGCTGCCGGTGAACCGGCGCTACGACAAGGCGAAAGCGCGGCTGGGTGACCTGGTGCACCGCACGATCGCCGAGTACCGCAAGCAACCCGATGACCGCGGCGACCTGATGTCCATGCTGCTCGCGGCGCGCGACGAGGACGGCGCGCCCATGTCCGACGAGGAGCTGTACGACGAGATCATCACGATCATGATCGGCGGCGTCGCGACGACCGCGGAGACCATCGTGTGGATCTTCCACGTGCTGGCGAGCCATCCGGACGTCGAGAAGCGACTCCAGACGGAGGTCGACGAAGTGCTGGAAGGGCGCACCGTCACCTACTCCGACCTGCCACGACTCGAGTACATGAAACGGGTGATCGCCGAGGCGCTGCGCCGCTATCCGCCCGCCTGGATGGTCAGCAGGCGGACCACCCGCGAGGTCGAGGTCGCGGGCGAGCGCATTCCGGCCGGGTCGGACGTCTTCTTCAGCCCGCACGTGCTGCACCACGACCCGCGCTCGTTCCCGCGGCCGTACGAGTTCGACCCGGACCGCTGGCTGCCGGAACGCGCCGGCGAGTCGCCCCGGCACGCCTACATCCCGTTCAGCACCGGGTTCCGCAAGTGCATCGGGGACGCGTTCGGGCAGACGGAGATCATGACCGTGCTCGCCGCGGTGGCAGCCAGGTGGCAGCTGCGGCAGGTCGGTGAGCCGGTGGCCAGGTGCGACCTGACCTACCGGCTCAAGGAGTGCGTCATGCGAGTCGAACGGCGCTAGGCAGCCCGTCCCGGCTCGCGACCGGCCACCGCAGCGGGTCGGGGCCGAGCTTCACCAGTTCTGCGATCTGCAGCTTCGACCACGCCGAGACCTCGCGCGTGCCGTCGAGGACGCTCGCGGCGAACTCGGCCCACGGCACGCGTTCGGTCGAGTCGACCTCGTCCGGGTTGGGGTTCGGCTCGTCGTCGGAGAGCACCCGGAACACCGGGCACATCTCGTTCTCGACGACGCCGTCCATCTCGGCGCGGTAGCGGAAACCGGGCAGCAGCAGCTCCGGCTCCGAGCACTTCATGCCGAGCTCGTCACTCAGACGGCGCAACACGGCCTCGGCCATGTCCTCGTCCGGCAACGGGTGGCCGCAGCAGGTGTTGGTCCAGACGCCGGGGAAGGTCTTCTTGTGCAACGCCCGGCGGGTCAGCACGGTGTTGCCCGCCGAGTCGAAGACGTAGCTGGAAAACGCCAGGTGCAGCGGGGTGTCCGCGTGGTGCACGACGGCCTTGTCCTCGACGCCGATGGCCGAACCGTCCTCAGCCAGGAGAACCACCTGTTCGCGGAGAAGGTCCTGCCGATCACCCGCTACCGGCCTGGTCTCGCCAACTACCCCAAGGTGTCGGCCGCGCTGCAGCAGGCGACGGCGGACGTG
>NZ_JBEXPJ010000277.1:0-6851 GCF_040611995.1 Lentzea sp. NPDC006480 | reverse complement strand
GGCTTGCTGCTGATGCACCAGTCCTGGTCCGCCGGCACCGAGCACCGGGCCGGTCTCCGCCGCGAGCAGGCGTGCACCGGACGGGTCCAGCACCAGCGGCGGTGGGTGTCCGGCCGCCGCCCAGCACAGTTCACCAGTGCTCCAGTCGAAGATCAGGCAGCTGCACGTGCTGCCGGCCGCACCGTTCACGCGGGTGGCGAACGCGTCCAGGCGCCGCAGCGACTCGGCGGGTGAGTGCCCGTCGAGCAGGTAACCGGTGAGAGCACTGCGCAGCTGGCCCATGACGGCCGCGGCCGCAGGGCCCTTGCCGACCACGTCGCCGACGGTCAGGCCGACCCTGGTGGTTCCGATCGGGACGACCTCGTACCAGTCGCCACCGATCTGGGAGTGCTCGGCGGCCGGCAGGTAGCGGGCAGCGGCCGCGAGTCGTGGCAGCGCGGGAAGTTCGCGAGGCAGCAGGCTTTCCTGCAGTGCGGCGGCGATCTCGTGCTCGCGCTGCAGCAGCAGTTCGCGCTCCGCCTCGGCGCGTTGCCGCTCGGTCACGTCCCGGCCGATCGCCTGCAGACCGGTCGGGGTGCGCTGGACGCTGAGCTCCAGCGCGATCGACGTGCCGTCCGCGCAGCGCGTGGTCACGACGTGCGAGGTGGACTCCTCGGCGGGCAGACCGCCCTCGACGACGTCCGCGACCGGGGTGCCGAGCAGCTGTTCGGGTGCGTAGCCGAGCAGGTCGGTCGTCGCCGGGTTCACCGCGACGAACCGGGTGTCGTGGTCGAGCAGCCAGATCGCGTCGGTGGCCCGTTCCACCAGCTGCCGGTGGCGCAGTTCGCTGTCGCGCAACGCGTTGTCCGCGTGGGCGCGTTGCATGGACTCCCAGCACCGGTTCACCACGACCGAGACCAGGTCGATCTCGTCCGGTGTCCAGTGGCGCACTGTCGCCTGGTGCACGGCCATCGCGGCCGCGAACCGCCCGCGGCGCAGCAACGGCAGGCAGATCACCGCGCGGATGCCCGTCAGCCGGTACGCCGCCAGGTCTTCCGCGTCCAGCCGCGGATCGGTGAGCGAGTCGGCCACCACCCACGGCTCGCCCGCGCGCATCGCGGCCAGGCACCCGTTGCCGAACTCGCGCATCGCGAACCGTCCGGGCAGCGGAGGCAGGCCGGTCGCGTGATCACCGCTCATGACGAAGTGGTTCTCGTCGGCCTCGGCGCGGGCGTACGCGCACCGGTCCACGCCCATGTGCTCGCCGAGCAGCCTCGTCGCGAGCGCCATCAGCTCCTCGGCGTCGTCCAGCCGCTGCGACTCGCGGTCGAGCAGGTCGAGGAACCGTTCCCGCTGGGCGGCGGCCTGCCGTGCGGTCACGTCGATCAGCACGCCGCTGCGGCGGGTGCCGTGCACACGTGCCTTTTCCAGCAACCACACCAGATCTCCCGACCCGGTGGTGACGCGGTAGACCAGCTCGTAGTCGGCTTCCCCGAGCCAGCGCAGGCGTTCGCACTCCTCCCGGTCGTCCGGATGCGTGATCTCGGCCCAGAAGCCGGGAGTGCCGAGCCAGCGTCCGCGGGGATGGCCGAGCAGGTGCTCCACGGAACCGGACACGAAGGTGAGCAGGCGGGTACCCGAGTCGGCCTCCCAGACGACGACCGGCAGGTCGTCGACCAGGGTGGCGAGTTGTGGATCACTCATCTCGGCGCCTCCGCCACGGTCAAGGTAGGTGCACACCCACTATGCAGGTGTCGTCGTCGGTGTTCGACTCGCTGCTGTCGAGCAGGTGGTCGAGCAGGTCCTCCAGCTCCAGCGGGGGACCGGTGACCGCGGCGCACAGCCGGTCGAGGCACTCGTCCAGCGGAACGTCCCTGCGCTCGATCAGGCCGTCGGTGTAGAGCAGGAGCGTGTCTCCCGGTTCCAGGAGCACCTCACCCTCCACATAGGACGCCTCCGCGACCGCTCCGAGCAGCAGACCCGGCAGCATCGGCAGCAGCTCGCCGCGGCCGTCCCTGATCAGCACCGGAGGCAGGTGGCCCGCTCGGGCCCAGCGCAGCACGCGGGTGTTCGGGTCGTACAGGCCGCAGATCGCGGTGGCGATGATGTTGTCGGTGAGGTGGTGCGCGACCAGGTTCAGCCAGGTGAGCACCTGGGCGGGTCCGGCGCCGGTCGTGGCGAGCCCGCGCAGCGCGTTGCGCAGCACCACCATCCCGGTCGCGCCCTTGATGCCGTGGCCGGTGATGTCGCCGACCGCCACCAGCACCTGCTTGGTCGGCAGCACGACCGCGTCGTACCAGTCGCCACCGACCAGCTCCTCCTGCGCGGCCGGCCGGTAGCGCACGGCGATGTGCAGCCCGAACGCGTCGATGGTGGGGTGGGTCGGCGGCATGATCACCTGTTGCAGCTGCAGCGTGAGCCTGTTGCGCTCCGCCGCCTCCTGCGCGGTGATGGCCAGCTGGTCCTGGGTCGCCGACAACGCCACCTCGGTCCAGTGCTGGGCCGACACGTCCTGGTACGCGCCGTGGATCGAGACCAGCGTGCCCTGCGAGTCGAGGACCGGTTCGGCGACCACGCGGACGTGCCGGGTCATGCCGTCGGCGCGCTGCAACCGGAATGCCGCCGACGCGGGCCGGTGGTGGTGCAGAACGTTGCGCAGGAACCCGTTGAGCGCGGGCACGTCGTCGCTGTGCGCATGGGTCGTGATGGCCGACAGCGGGATGGGATCCGTGCCGGGCGGCAGGCCGTAGAGGGCGTACAGCTGGCTGTTCCAGATCACGGTGCCGGTGCGGGGTTCCTCCTCGAAGCCTCCGATGCGGCCGAGCCGCTGGGCGTGCTGCAGGAGGTTCGCGAGGCGGGCCGCCTCGTCCTGCACCCGCCACACGACCAGCACCAGCGCGCCGTGGCGGGTGATGCTCACGCTCGCGGTGACCGTCAGCGGCACCTCGTCGACGAGCGCGGCCAGCCGGATGCGTGCCGCGCGGAACGGCTCACCGGTCGCGTGGACGTGCTCGATCTTGTCGAACAGGTCGCCTTCGGCCGCGGCCAGCGGGTAGGCCTCGAGCAGCAGCTTGCCGGCCACGGCGAGCCGGGGTCTGCCCGCGATGTCCACGAACCGGTCGTTCACGTGGTGCACGCGGAAGTCGGTGAGCGCGCCGTCGGGGGAGACCTCCGGACCGAGCACGAGCGCCGGGTCGAGCAGCCCGTCGGCGAGGTCCGCGAGCTCGGAGGGCGCCGACGCGAGGGGTTCGGGGACCGTCACGTCGAGCGTGCTGGCGCACAGCTCGGCCATCGCCTCCACCTGCTTGTGCACGCTCAACGGCTGCGGCTCCAGCGCGGCGGGCCAGCAGATCTCCAGCACGCCGGTGATCCGGCCGCCGGTGCCCGCGGGGACGGCGACGCGGCCGGGCAGGTCGCTCCCGACGGACGGCAGTCCGGACCGGGCGAGGTCGTCGATCCAGACCGTCTCGCGCGCGGCCAGCGCCCGGCGGGCCGGCGTCGGGACACCGGGCGGGACGTAACGCCAGCGCTGCGCCTCGCCCGTGCTGAACCCGGCGTGCCCGACGAGGGTGAGCGAGGCGTCCGCTCCCGCCGACCAGATCGCCACCGCCGCGGCACCCAGCGGCGTGAGTGCGTGCGTGAACAGCGACTGCGCCACGGACTGCGTGTCGCCCGCCTGCAGCGCGCCGCTCTGCGCGGTGCGCAGGCGGACCGCGGCGCCGCTGTCGTGCTCGTCTGCGGCCGTCGGCGCGACGAGCCCGTCGTCGGACACCTCGTTGATGATCTCGACGGCGAGCTCCAGCTGCGTGATGCCCGCGCGGGTGGCGAGCCGGGCCAGCTGTTCCGCGGCGTCGGCCGGCCCGCAGCGCAGCCGTTCGACGAGCACGCCCTTCGCGAGCTCGACCAGCGCCCTGCCGTCCGCGGCGGCCTGGCTCTCGTCCAGTTCCCGCCGCAGGCGATCGACCGTGGTGGCGAGCCGGTCGACGCCGGCCTGGTCGGTCGTCACCGGGAGTGCATCCACCGGCGCACGCACGAGACCAGGTCGTCGGCGTCGACGGGCTTGGTGACGTAGTCGTTGGCACCGGAGGCGATGCTCTTCTCCCGGTCACCCGGCATGGCCTTCGCGGTCACGGCGATGATCGGCAGCTGCGCGTGGTCCGGCATGGCGCGGATGGCCGTCGTGGCGGCGTACCCGTCCATCTCCGGCATCATCACGTCCATCAGGATCAGGTCGATCTCCGGATGCCCGACCAGCGTGTCGATGCCCTCCCTGCCGTTCTCCGCGTGCAGCACGCGCACACCGTGCAACTCCAGGATGCTGCTGAGCGCGAACAGGTTCCGGGTGTCGTCGTCGACGATCAGCACGGTCTTGTCCGCGAGCGTGCCGTTGCCGCGGTGGGCCGGCTCCTGGTGCCGCTGCTGCTCCGGACGCACCAGCGGGAGCACGTCGCCCGGTCCCTCGGCGTTGAGGTGCAAGGCGATCCGCTCCCGCAGTTCGTCCAAACTGGACAGCAGTTCCAGCGGCCTGGTGCCGCTGCGCGCCTGCAGCTGCCGTTCGTGTTCCGGGGACAGCCGCCGGTTGTTGTGCGCCAGCACGGGAATCGACCGTGCCGCGGTGTCGCCGTCGAGCGCTTCCAGGAAACGCAGCGCCGCGCCGTCCGGCATGTCGAGCTCCAGCACGACGCAGTGGCACGGTTCGGTGGCCAGTGCCACCGCCGCCTCCTCCCGGCCGACGGCGGTGATCACCTCGACCGGGCCGCGCGGGTCGTTGCTCGTGGACAGGTCGGTCACCGCGCTCTGGGCGACCAGCGAGAGCAGGCCCTGCGGTCGTTCCTCGATCACGAGCAGCCTGCGCTTGTGCCCGCTGACGTTCGGGGGAGCGGCTTCGGCAGGCGTGGCGAGCACCGTCTGCTCGTCCGGCTCCCGCACGACCTCCGGGAAGTCCGTGCGGTGCACCGGCAGGTACAGGGTGAACGTGCTGCCCTTGCCCAGCGTGCTCTCCGCGGTGATCGAGCCGCCGAGCAGGTAGGCGATCTCCCGGCTGATCGACAGGCCGAGCCCGGTGCCGCCGTACTTGCGGCTGGTCGTGCCGTCGGCCTGCTGGAACGCCCCGAAGATCGACTCCAGCTGGTGCTCGGCGATGCCGATGCCGGTGTCGCTGACCCGGAACATGATCGCCGGGCCGTGCTCGCGCACCGCCGGCGGCAGCTGGTCGGGCTCGGCGAGCTCGATGCACAGCTCCACGCCGCCGGTCTCGGTGAACTTCACCGCGTTGGAGACCAGGTTGCGCAGCACCTGCTGCAGGCGCGTGTCGTCGGTGACGAGCTCCGCCGGGGTGCCGGGCGCGGTGGCGAGCTCCAGGCTCAGTCCCTTCTGGGAGGTGAGCGGGCGGAACGTGACCTCGACGTAGTCCAGCAGCTGCCGCACCGAGACGCGCTCGGGCGTGATGTCCATCTTGCCCGCCTCGATCTTGGACAGGTCGAGGATGTCGTTGATCAGCTGCAGCAGGTCGGAGCCCGCGGAGTGGATGATGCCCGCGTACTCCACCTGCTTGGGTGTGAGGTTGCGGCTCGGGTTCTGCGCGAGCAGCTGGGCGAGGATCAGCAGGCTGTTGAGCGGGGTGCGCAGCTCGTGGCTCATGTTCGCCAGGAACTCCGACTTGTACTTCGACGCGAGCGCGAGCTCCCGCGCACGGGTCTCCAGCTCCTGGCGTGCCTGTTCGATCTGCAGGTTCTTCGCCTCGATGTCGCGGTTCTGGGTGGCGAGCAGTGCCGCCTTCTCCTCCAGCTCCGCGTTCGAGCGCTGCAGTTCCTCCTGGCGCACCTGGAGCTCACCCGACCGCGACTGGAGCTCGCTGGCCAGCCGCTGCGACTCGGCGAGCAGCTCGTCGGTGCGGGCGTTGGCGATGATGGTGTTGACGTTGACGCCGATGGTCTCCATCAGCTGCTCGAGGAAGTCGCGGTGGATGTCGGTGAACCGGTGCACCGAGGCCAGCTCGATCACGCCGAGCACCTGGTCCTCCACCACGATCGGCAGCACGACGAGGTTCACCGGCGCCGTGCGGCCGAGCCCGGAGGTGATGGCCACGTAGTCGGCGGGCATCTCGTCCACCGCGATCGTGCGGCGGCTGCGAGCCGCCTGTCCCACCAGCGACTGTCCGAACCGGAACCGCGTCGCCCGCGGCCCGTCGGCGGGATGACCGTAGGAGCTGATCAGTCGCAGCTCGTGGTGGTCGTCCGCGTCGTCGGCCAGGTAGAACGCGCCGAACTGGGCCGACACCAGCGGCGTCAGCTCGTCCATGATCAGCTCGGCGACCACGGCCAGGTCCCGGCGGCCCTGCATGAGCCCGGAGATGCGGGCCAGGTTCGACTTCAGCCAGTCCTGGTCCTCGTTGGCCTTCGTGGAGTCGCGCAACGACTCCACCATCGAGTTGATGTTGTCCTTCAGCTCGGCCACCTCACCGGAGGCCTCGACCTTGATCGACCGGGTGAGGTCGCCCTCGGCGACCGCGCTGGTCACCTCGGCGATCGCGCGCACCTGCCTGGTCAGGTTCCCGGCGAGCTCGTTGACGTTCTCGGTCAGCCGCTTCCACGTGCCCGAGACGCCCTCGACCTCAGCCTGGCCGCCCAGGCGCCCCTCGCTGCCGACCTCGCGGGCCACGCGGGTCACCTCGGCCGCGAAGGAGCTGAGCTGGTCGACCATCGTGTTGATCGTCGTCTTGAGCTCGAGGATCTCGCCGCGGGCGTCGACGTCGATCTTCTTCGTCAGGTCGCCCTGCGCGACGGCGGTGGTGACCTGGGCGATGTTGCGGACCTGGTTGGTCAGGTTGTTCGCCATGAAGTTGACGTTGTCGGTGAGGTCCTTCCAGCGCC